>CANPYD010000109.1 GCA_947587775.1 uncultured Clostridia bacterium | reverse complement strand
CATTCTGCCAAAGGTTGATAATCTTTGGCGCAAAATTTTCTTGGCATTTGCCCATATGCTCGGGCAAATGCTGACCGAATGCGGGTCTCTACCCGCGTGAGACGCTGTCACCGCAGGTGACTGAGGGGCTTCCTCTGCCATGGTTCCGAAAACCCCTTCGGCCCTGCGGGCCACTTCCCCTAAAAGGGGCAGCAAGGGCGACGGCAAAGCCGTTCATAATTTCACGGATTTCTCAATAGAATACGATTGATAATTGTTTCTCTTTGAGGTATACTGTGAAAAAGCGTTTTCATATCGCCGCGCTCACCAATCTTGCTTTGGCGCTCGTGCTCATCGCCGTGGCAACCGTCTGTTTTCTGCCCGCCGCTTCCCCCGCCTCGGAGGTGGACGCCCGCGTTCACTACAAGGGCACCAGCGAGGACGGCGTCTCCCTCATGTTCAACGTCTACTGGGGGACGGAAGAGGTGTACGGCATCCTCGACGTCCTCGACGAATACGCCGCCACGGCGACCTTTTTCCTCGGCGGAAGCTGGGCGGATGACAACGTCGCCTGCGTGAAAGAGATCGTCTCCCGCGGGCATGAGATCGGCACGCACGGCTATTTTCATAAGGAGCACGATAAGCTCTCTCTCCAAGAGAATCTCAACGAGATCCGCACGAGCGCGGAATTTTTAACGCTCGCTTCGGGGCGGGAGATCAAATTATTCGCACCCCCTTCGGGTGCGTACAACGAGGACACCCTCGCCGCCGCGGAGAGTCTCGGCCTCACGACGGTCATGTGGAGCAAGGATACGATCGACTGGCGGGATAAGGACGAAGATCTCTGTTTCCGCCGCGCCACGGACGGAGCGGAGGGGGGAGATCTCATTCTCATGCACCCCATGGCGCATACGCTCAAAGCGCTTCCCCGCATTCTCGGATACTTTGCGGAGCACAATCTCAAAACGGTGAGCGTGGGGGAAAATCTGGGCTGAACACAAAAAGGAGTCACATATGGTAGAAAGCAGAACACTTCAAAACGGATTGCGCGTCATCGTCAAGCGCATGGAGGGGCTTCTCTCCGTCACGATGGGCGTGCTCGTCGGGACGGGCGCGGCGTACGAAACGGACGCCGAGGACGGCATCTCCCACTTTATCGAACACATGCAGTTCAAGGGGACTGCGACCCGCACGGCGTTTGAGATCTCCGACGCGTTCGACGCGCTCGGCGCACAGGTCAACGCCTTCACGGGGAAGGACATGACTTGTTTCTATTGCAAATCCACCTCCGAGCACGCAAAGGAGAGCTTCGCCCTTCTTGCAGACCTCTTCCTCAACAGCGTCTTCCCCGAAGAGGAGATGAAGCGCGAAAAGGGGGTCGTCATCGAGGAGATCAACATGGACGAGGACAGCCCCGAAGATCTCTGCCTCGACCTTCTCGCCCGCGCTTCCTTCGGGAAGGAGAACTACGGCAGAAACATTCTCGGAACGGCGGAGAACGTCTCGGGATTTTCCCGCGAGGATCTCTTTGCCTATAAAAAGGAGCGCTATTGCCCCGAAAACATCGTCGTCTCCTTTGCGGGGAACATCGGCGTACAGGAAGCGGCGGAGCTTACGGAAACTTACTTCGGCGGTATGGCGCGGACGGCGTTCCGGGACAGGGAGAAGCACATCGTCCCGCATACGGACAAGCTCTTCAAAAAGAAGCCCATCGAGCAGGCGCATTTCGCCTTCTCCTTCCCCACGGTGAAGCGGAACGATCCCGCCTACGCCGCCGTGCAGGTCATGAACGCCGTTCTCGGCGGCGGCATGAGTTCCCGCCTCTTCAAAAAGGTGCGCGAGGAGCTGGGACTCGCCTATTCCGTCTATTCCTATCCCTCTCACTATGCCGAGACGGGGATTTTGAACGTCTATGCGGGCGTCAATCCCAAGAATGCCGAAAGCGCGGCGGACGCCGTCCGCTCGGTCATCGAGAATTTCAAAAAAGAGGGGATCGGCGAAGAGGAGTTCTCCCGCGGCCGCGAACAGCTCCTCTCGGGCACCGTTTTTTCGCAGGAGAATACGTCCTCGCAGATGCTTCTCTACGGCAAGCAGATGCTCTATCAGAACGAGATCTATGACTTTGAAAAACGCATGGCGGAGATCGCCGCACTCACGAGAGAGGACGTCATGCAGGCGATCGAACGAAGCTTCGACTTCTCCCGTGCGGCGTCGGCGACCGTCGGGAATCTCGAAAAGGGGATCACCCTTTGAGCGCCTTGAAAAAAGAGCGGGCGGAGGGGTTCGAGCCCGTCTTTGACAAAGAGAGCGAAGTGCTCATTCTCGGAAGTTTTCCGTCCGTGAAGAGCCGCGCCGTGAATTTTTATTACGGCAACCCGCAGAACAGGTTCTGGAAAACGCTCTCGGGATATTTCGGTGAGGAGATCGCCGAGACGATCGAGGACAAGCGGGAATTTCTCCTCAGGCGGCACATCGCGCTGTGGGACGTTGTGGAAAGCTGCTTGATTTCGGGCTCTTCCGACGCTTCCATTTCGGACGTCCGCCTTGCGGATCTTCCCAAAGTCCTGAGCGCCGCCCCCATCCGCAAGATCCTGTGCAACGGCGCCACGGCATACGGGCTGCTGAAAGAAAATTTCCCCGCATACATAC
>CANPYD010000108.1 GCA_947587775.1 uncultured Clostridia bacterium | reverse complement strand
GCGCATGCGCCCGAGAATTCGAAGAGGGAAGGCGTGAACTGGCTCTTCTTGACGTCCGCCATCTTGACGGCGGAAAGATCGACTTCGGGAAGTTCGACCGCGTATTCCCAATTCTTCGCTTCCGTCTCTTCGAGTTCGGCAAACGGAGTCATGACGAGCGCCTTGTTGCCCTTCATGCCGGGGCAGACGTCCGCGCAGACGCCGCAGCCCATGCAGTCGAGCGGGCTCACCTGCATTCTGAATTCATAGCCGGGGACGCCGGTCGCGGGCTTGGTGTCGAACGCCGCGGGCTTCTCGCTTCCGCTCTGGACGAGGGCGGGACGGATGCAGGCGTGCGGGCAGACGAAAGAGCACTGGTTGCACTGGACGCAGTTCTCTTTGACCCACTTGGGAACGAGGACGGCAACGCCGCGCTTTTCGTACTTTGTTGTGCCCGTGGGAACGGAGCCGTCCGCATTGAACGCCGACGAGGGCAGTTTGTCGCCTTCGAGGGCGAGGATGGGAGCGACGACGCTCCTGAAATAGTCGTTGTCTGCGAGCTTAACCATCTCCGCACCCTCTGTCACGGTCGCCCACGAAGCGGGGATCTCGATCTTGACGAGGTGTTCTTTTGCGGAGTCGATCGCGTTGTAGTTCATCTGAACGATGGCGTCGCCCTTTCTCGCAAAGGACTTATAAGCCATCTTCTTCATATAGTCGACGGCGTCCGCATACGGCATGATCTGTTCGTTGATGAGGAAGAACGCAGATTGCAGAATGGTGTTCGTCCTTCCGCCGAGGCCGAGCTTGCGGGCGATGGAGATCGCGTCGATGACATAGAGGTTCGCATGCTTCTTCGCAAGAAGATTCTTCATCTTTGCGGGAAGGTTGTGTTCGAGCTCTTCGACCGTCGTCCACGGCGCATTGAGCAGGAAGGAGCCGCCCTCTTTGAGATCGCTCACCATGTCGTAACGGATGACATAGGAGGGGTTGTGGCAGGCGATGAAGTCTGCCGCGTCGATGAGATATTCGCTCTGGATGGGCGTCTTGCCGAATCTGAGGTGGGACACGGTGATGCCGCCCGATTTCTTCGAATCATAGAAGAAGTACGCCTGCGCATACATGTCGGTGTGATCGCCGATGATCTTGATGGAGTTCTTATTCGCGCCGACCGTGCCGTCCGAGCCGAGCCCGTAGAACTTCGCCGAAGTGGAGCCCGCAGGAGCCGCGTCGAACTTTTCGGAGAAGTCGAGCGAGGAGTGCGTCACATCCTCATAGATGCCCACGGTGAAGTGGTTTTTGGGCTCGTCCAGTTCGAGGTTCTTATAGACGGAGAGCACCATGGAGGGGTTGAACTCCTTGGAGCCGAGGCCGTATCTGCCGCCGACGACTTTCACGCCGACGCCCTTTTCCATCAGAGCCGTGCAGACGTCGAGATAGAGGGGTTCGCCGAGGGAACCGGGTTCCTTCGTCCTGTCGAGAACGGCGATCTTCTTGACTGTCTTGGGAAGGGCTGCAACGAATGCGTCGCTGACGAAGGGGCGGTACAGGCGGACCTTCACGAGGCCGTATTTCTTGCCCTGCGCATTGAGCTTGTTGATGGATTCCTCGACGGTCTCCGCACCCGAACCCATGACGACGATAACTTCCTCCGCATCGGGCGCGCCGACGTAGTCGAAGAGATGATAAGGCCTGCCCGTGAGTTCGCTCACGGCGTCCATCATTTCCTGCACGATCGCGGGCGTCGCCTGATAGTAGCTGTTCGCGGTCTCCCTGTTCTGGAAGTAGGTATCGCCGTTCTGCGCCGTGCCGCGCTGGACGGGATGCTCGGGATTGAGCGCACGCGCCTTGAACTCGGCAACGTCCTTACTAAGCCCCTTCTTGTCGAAGAGCGATTTGAGCTCTTCATAGTCGATCGCGTCGATCTTGCTGACTTCGTGGGAAGTTCTGAACCCGTCGAAGAAGGAGAGGAAGGGCACCCGCGAACGGAGCGTCGCAAGATGCGCGACGGCGGCGAGATCCATGACTTCCTGCACGGAAGAGGAGCAGAGCATCGCAAAACCGGTCTGGCGGCAAGCCATGACGTCGGAATGATCGCCGAAAATGTTCAGCGAATGCGCTGCAAGCGCACGGGCGGAGACGTGCATGACCATGGGCAGCAGTTCGCCCGAGATCTTATACATGTTGGGGATCATGAGGAGCAGCCCCTGCGAAGCGGTGTACGTCGTGGTGAGCGCGCCCGCGGAAAGGGAGCCGTGCACAGCGCCCGCGGCGCCGCCCTCGGATTGCATCTCGGTGATGCGGAGTTTCTGACCCCACATGTTCACTCTGCCCTGCGTTGCCCACTCATCGGCGGACTCTGCCATGGGGGACGAAGGAGTGATGGGGTAGATCGCAGCCACTTCCGAGAAGGCGTAAGCGACATGCGAGGCGGCGGTATTGCCGTCGATTGTCATTTTCGTCATCGAAAAACCTCCATAAAAAATAATATTTTCCTGATTTGCACGGCAAAAAGACGAGCTTCTGCCGCCTTGCCTATTATAAATGGTTTTGCGCGTAAAGTCAAGTTGTATCAATAAATTATTTCACAATATTTCTTTTCGCTCGATGATTTCGTTCATTTCTTTGCCCGCCCCGTCGCTTCGCACAAGACCTGCCCCCTTTGAAGAGGTGGAGCAACGCGTCCTGCCAAAGATTGGTAATCTTTGGCGCGTTGCGACAGGA
>CANPYD010000107.1 GCA_947587775.1 uncultured Clostridia bacterium | reverse complement strand
GAGATCTACATGGGGCGGAAGACGGTCGATCTCGTCACGCTTACCGACCGTCTCGACCGCAACGGCACGCTGGAACGTGCGGGCGGTCTGCAGGCGATCACCGAGCTCTCCTATCTCACGCCCTCCGCTTCCAATTATAAGCAGTATCTCGAGATCGTGCGCCGCGATGCGGTCAACCGCTCTCTGATCCGCGCGGCGAAGGATATCATCGACAACAGTATGAAGAGCCCCGAGGACAGGGACGCGATCTCCCTTGCCGAAAAGCTCGTCTACGATATTTCGAAGCGGGAAGATTCGGGCCAGCTCGCGGGGCTTGCGGACGGGGACGTCATCGAGGACGTCATCGCCAAATTCGAGTCCATCCAGCACGACCCCGACGCCTTCCGCGGGTTGGAGACGGGATTCCGCCAGCTCGACAGGATCACGAACGGTCTGCAAAAGTCCGACCTCATCGTCATCGCGGCGCGCCCGGGCATGGGGAAAACTTCCCTTGCCATGAACATCGTCGAAAACGCATGTCTCAGAAAGAAAAAGATCGCCGCGGTCTTCTCGCTCGAAATGCCGCGGATCCAGATCGTGCAGAGGCTTCTCTGCGCATATGCCGGTGTGAGCATGGAAAAGGCGCTTTCGGCAAAACTTTCTGGGCAGGATTGGAAAAATCTCATGCGCGCGAGCGACCGTCTCAGACAGAGTAAGATCTACATCGACGACAGCTCCCGCGTGACCCCCGCGGAGATCCTCTCCAAGTGCCGCCGCCTGCATGCCGCGGCGGGCGGGCTCGATCTTGTCATGATCGACTATATCCAGCTCATGGAAGGGGGCGGAAAGGCGGGCGCGGAGAACAGACAGCAGGAGATTGCTTCCATCACCCGCGACCTTAAAATTATGGCGAAGGAACTCAACGTGCCCGTCATTGCTCTCTCGCAGCTCCGCCGTATCCTCACAAAGGAGCCCCAGCTCTCCGACCTCAGAGAATCGGGTGCGATCGAGCAGGACGCGGACATCGTCATGTTTATCAACCGTCCCGACGTCACCGCGACACAGGAAGAGCTCGCAAAGGGCAACATCGTCAAGGGGGCGGCGGAACTCATCATCGCAAAGCACAGAAACGGGTCTCTCGGCAGGATCCAGCTCCGTTTCCTCGGCGAACAGACCAAGTTCGTGGACGTCGAAGCGCAGGGCGAGCCTTCCGAAGCGCCCGAATACGTCAAAAAACCCGATTTCGGGGAAAATCCCACTGCGGAAGAGGCATTCGGGGAGTCGGAGATCCCCATTGACGAATAACTATGGAAACAGTGATCGCGGATGCCGCCTATGAAGGGCGGTTCCGCCTTGCAAAACGATATATTGAGGAGGGGGACGTCGTCGCCTTCCACACGGAGACGGTGTACGGCCTCGGCGCGAACGCCTTTTCGGACGAAGCCGTCCTGAAAATTTTTGCTCTCAAAGGGCGGCCTGCCGACAATCCGCTCATCGTCCATGTCCATCGGGAGTATGATATCAAGCCCCTCATCGACGGCGAACCGCCCTATGCGGCGGCGCTCAGAAGGGCATATCTTCCCGGGCCGCTCACGATGGTGTATCCCTCTACGGGGAAGGTGTCGAAGTACGTCTCCTGCGGGCTCAATACGCTCGCAATCCGCGTGCCGTCCTCACCGACCGCACAGGAATTTTTGCGGGAAGTTGATCTTCCCGTCGCGGCGCCGAGCGCGAACCTTTCCAAGCACGTTTCGCCCGTCACGGCGCGGCACGTCTATGACGATTTCAACGGAAAGATCCCGCTCATTTTAGACGGCGGCGCATGCGGCGGCGGGATCGAGAGCACCGTGCTCGACTGTACGGGGGAAGTCCCCCAGATCTTGCGGGAAGGGCTTGTTACGCGGGAGATGATCGCCTCCGTCGCGGGGGATTGTAAGCTCTATCGGGCGCAGACGGGGGAGAAACCCAAAAGCCCCGGCATGGCGTACAAACACTATTCTCCCCGTTGCCGCACGGCATATTTTACGGAGCGGGAGGGGGCGATCCGCGCATACGATGAGGAAAAAAACGCAGGGGGAACCCCCTGTATCCTCTGCGAACACGGCAAAGTTCCGTTTCTCGGCGGGCGGGAGACGCTCGACCTCGGCGGAACGGGCGAAGAGATGGCACAGCGGCTGTATGCGCTGCTCAGGAAAGGGGAAAGAAGTGCGACCCTTCTCATCGGGATCGAACCCGAAGAGCGGGGCGGATGTATGGCGGGCGTTCTCAACAGAATGAGGCGCGCCTTCGGAGCGGAACATGGAACAGAAGAAAGCTGAACCCAAAAAGAAGATCCTTTTTGTCTGCACGGGGAATACCTGCCGTTCGCCGATGGCGGAAGCGGCGCTCCGCAAGGAGCTTCGGCGGAGAAAGATCGCGGGGTATACGGTTTCCTCCGCGGGACTTGCCGCAAGGCCGGGGACGACGCTCAGCCCGAACAGTGCGCAGGCGCTCGCCGAGGCGGGGATCCCCGTCAATAAGACCTTCAAACCCAAAAAACTTACCGAAAAGATGCTTGACGGCGCCTATGTCGTCATCTGTATGACGGAAGCGCAGAGGAGCCTCATTGCCCGTCCCAACGCGACGAGTTTTTACGCGCTTGCGGGCAAGGATATCCCCGATCCCTACGGACAGGGGATCGACGTCTACCGCGCGACTCTCCGCGCGATCCGCGAAGTCCTCCCGCTCGTCATTAAAACATATTGCAGTCCCGCTTGCTTCCCCTTTTAGGGGAGACGAGGGCGTCCTCTTGCTTCCCCTTCAAAGGGGGCAGGTCTTGCCCCCTCCG
>CANPYD010000106.1 GCA_947587775.1 uncultured Clostridia bacterium | reverse complement strand
ATTGCCTACTACAACAACGAGAGAATCTCTCTTAAACTAAACGGAATGAGCCCGGTGCAATACCGAACTCATTCACAATTCATCTAATTAAATTTTTGTCCAACTTTTGGGGTTCACTTCAATTCGGGCGGACTTTCATAATAAAATCGGAAACCTTATATTTTTACGAGTATCAGTGTAACCTTGTCGCCGTTGATGTCCTGCTCCTTCGTGAAGCCCGCCGTGCCGTCGAGCGGGGCGACCTTTTCGGCGAGCACGTCGGGGGCAAAAGCGCCCTTTTCGAGCATTCTCTTCGCTCTCCCCTCCGCCGCATAATAGACGGCGATGCGGTCGGTGATCTCGAAGTCCGCTTCCTTTCTCATCGTCTGGATCTTGGAGACAAGTTCCCGTTCGCAGCCTTCGTCGAGAAGCTCCTCGCTCAGCGCGGTATTGAGCGCAACGGTGAGCCCCCTGTCCTGCGCGACGGCGTATCCGCTCGCGGATTCGGTGAAAATCTGGAGATCTTCCTCGGTAAGCACGACTTCCCCGCCGAGATCCACGGTATACGAGCCGCCGCCCTTCACCGCCTCGACGACCGCTTTCGTGTCGCAAATCTTCAAAAATTCTCCGATCTCTCTGAGTTTCTTCCCGTACTTCGGGCCGAGCGTGCGCATCTGCGGTTTGAGAGTATAGCGGATGAGGTCGTCCGATCCGGCGATCCGCGTCAGTTTTTTCACATTGAGCTCGTCGAGGGCGACCGCCTCCAACTCTCCGTGGAGTTCGAGCGGCTTTTCGCTCGCAACGAGCATTTCCGAGAGCGGCTGTCTGTTCTTGATCCCGCTCGCGTTTCTTGCGCTTCTGCCGAGCTCCACGATCCTGAGGACCTCGGACATGCCCCCCTCCAATTCCGCGTCGATCCATTCCTCGTCCGCCTTCGGATAGTCGCAAAGGTGCACGGAAACGGGCGCAGACGCGTCAAATGCGGGTACCATGTTCAAATAGATCATCTCCGACATGAAGGGCGTGAAGGGTGCAAGCAATTTCGCAAGCGTCACGAGGACATGGTATAGGGTCGTGTACGCCGCGGCCTTGTCTTCCGTCATTTCGCTGCCCCAATAGCGGTCACGCCCCCTGCGAACATACCAATTCGAAAGTTCGTCTACATATTCCTGAATGGCGCGCGCGCTGTCTGTGACGTTGTATCCCGAAAGAAGCCCGTCCACCTGCTTCACGAGGGTGTTGAGCCCCGAGAGCGCCCACCTGTCCATCAGGGAAAGCTTGCATCGTTTCAAGTCGTACTTCGTAGGATCATACCCGTCGATCTCTGCATACAGGCAGAAGAAGGCGTAGGTGTTCCAAAGCGTCCCCTGGAACTTTCTCTGGACTTCGGAGACGGCTTCCTCGTAGAATCTCGAGGGGATCCACGGCGCGCTGTTCGTATAGAAATACCACCGCGTGGCGTCCGCGCCCTGTTTATTCAGAACCGTCCACGGGTCGACGACGTTGCCCTTGTGCTTGCTCATCTTGACGCCGTCCTTATCGTTGACGTGCCCCAAAACAACGCAATTTTTGAAGGGTGCACGGTCGAAGAGAATGGTCGAGATCGTGAGGAGAGTATAGAACCAGCCGCGCGTCTGGTCGACGGCTTCGGAGATGAAGTCGGCGGGGAAGGTCTCCTCAAAGAGATCCTTGTTTTCAAAGGGATAGTGGTACTGCGCAAACGGCATGGAACCCGAATCGAACCAGCAGTCGATGACTTCGGGCGTGCGTGCCATTTTTCCGCCGCATTTCGGGCATTTGCAGAAAAATTTATCCACATAGGGACGGTGGAGCTCGGTATCGAGGGGCGCGCCCGTCTTTTCGTGGAGTTCCTGCCGTGAGCCGATGACTTCGATCTCGCCGCAGTCCTCGCAGATCCAGACGGGAAGCGGGGTCCCCCAGTAGCGGTCGCGCGAGAGGCCCCAGTCGATGACGTTTTCGAGGAAATTCCCCATTCTGCCGTCGCGGATGGTCTCGGGCATCCAGTTTACGGACTTGTTCGCGGCGATCAATCTGTCTTTGACCTTGGTGACCTCGATGAACCAGCTCTTGCGGGCATAATAGAGCAGGGGCGTATCGCACCGCCAGCAGTGCGGATAGCTGTGCTCGAAGAGCAATTTTTTGAAGAGAAGCCCCTTTTCTTCGAGCATTTGCAGGATCGGCTTATCTGCCTTCTTTGCAAAGAGCCCGTTGAGCTCTGGGCAACGTTCGTCAAAACAGCCCCGTTCGTTGACGAGCTGCACGACGGGAAGGCCGTACTTTTTCCCCACTTTATAGTCGTCCTCGCCGAATGCGGGCGCGATATGGACGACGCCCGTGCCGTCCGTCAGGGTGACATAGGTGTCGCAGACGACGTAGTAAGCCTTTTCTTTGAACGTCCCCTGCGCCCAACCGAAGAGGGGTTCGTACTCCGTCCCCTCGTACTCCTTTCCCTTGCGGCGGGAGAGGATCTCATACGTTTCAAAGAAGGAAGGAACGAGCGCCTCGGCGAGAATATAGTGCGTGCCGTCCGCCTCGATCTCCACATAGTCCTCGTTGGGATTCATGCAGAGGGCGACGTTGGAGGGAAGCGTCCACGGCGTCGTCGTCCACGCGAGAATATAGGTATTCTCCCTGCCCTTCACCCTGAAACGGGCGACGGCAGAGGTCTCTTTCACGTCCTTATAGCCCTGCGCGACCTCGTGCGAGGAGAGGGCGGTACCGCACCGAGGGCAGTAGGGAACGATCTTGTGGCCCTTGTATAAGAGCCCCTTCTTGTGGATCTCCTTGAGCGCCCACCAGAAGGGGCTCTTATACAAG
>CANPYD010000105.1 GCA_947587775.1 uncultured Clostridia bacterium | reverse complement strand
CCCGTCGGCGAGGCCACGCCTCCTGTCGCGGCGCAGCTCACAGTGCACCGCACTGTTGAGCAGAATTGCGCCGCTCCGCCCCTCGGGAGGGGGCATGCGCACGCTCCCCCCCTCGGCTCCCCCTTGAGGGCACCCGAAGGGCGTGCCTTGTGCTGGAGCTGTCACCGCAAGGTGACTGAGGGGTGTCGTTCCGAATCAGCTCACCTTATAGCTTGCGGCGAGGCCCCCTTCGCTCGTCTCACGGTAACGGGCGTTGATGTCCTTTCCCGTCTCATACATCGTGTGTACGATGAGATCGAAGGAGATCTTCCTCGTGCCCGACAGAACGCGGGAAAGCTCCGCACTCTCGAGAGCGCGCATCGCCGCAACGGCATTGCGCTCGATACAGGGGATCTGCACATAGCCGCAGATGGGGTCGCAGGTGAGCCCTAATTGATGCTCGAGCGCGATCTCCGCGGCATACTCCGTCTGATCGACGGACGCGTCGAAGAGCGAGCAGACCGCCGCAGCCGCCATGGACGTCGCCGTCCCGATCTCCGCCTGACAGCCCGCCTCGGCGCCGCTGACGGAAGCATTCTGCTTCACCGTGACGCCCACCATACCCGCCGCGGCAAGTGCGGATACGATCTTATTGTCAGAAAAGCCGTGCTTCCTGCTCAGATAGAAGAGGACGGCGGGCAGAACGCCGCTTGCCCCGCAGGTGGGCGCCGTGACGACCGTCCCTCCCCCCGCGTTTTCCTCGCTCGTTGCAAAGGCAAAGGCGCACAGATGCCGTTTCTCGCGCTCTTCCGGCTCCTCGTCCTCGGGTTTCGTTTCGAAGAGGATCTTGGCTTTCCTGTCCACTTTCAAGGTCCCGGGGAGTTTTCCCGTCGCCGTAAGCCCCTTATAGATCGTCTGCTTCATCGTGCTCCAGACGTTCATGAGAAAGTCTTTGACCGTCTCCCCCTCAAAATCGAATACGACCTGCCCAAGGGAAATATTTTTCGTTTTACAGTACTCCATGATCTCGGAAAATGTACGGAAGGGATAGACCTCTTCCGCCTCGATCATGGGTTCGCCCGCCGCGCGCACGCTTCCTCCCCCGACGGAGAGGTAAGTAACGCGTCTGAGCTCTCTCCCTTCCGCATCGTAGCCCGCAAGTTCCATCGTATTGGGATGTTCCAGCGCGCGGGGATTCTTTTTATCGAAGATCACTTCGATGGACTTTCCCTGCCCCTCGAACACGTCGATGATCGCCCTGTCCGTCAGGTGTCCCTTTCCGGTAAGCGCCAAGGAGCCGTAGAGAATGGCGCGGTAGGACGCCGCGTCGCCGCAACGCCCCAGAAAGTCCTTTGCCGCCCGCTCGGGCCCCATGGTATGGGAGCTCGAAGGCCCTCTCCCGATCTTATAAAGTTCCCTGAGTGATTGCATTGTTCCCCCCTCAAGATTTTTTGCCCTGAAACGCCCCTTTTTTTCGAAAAAGGGCCATACTATGGGCATGACTATCCTCTATGTAGGCTTTGCCGTCTACATCCTCGCCGTCAACTTCTATGCCTTCCGTTTTCTCAAAACGCAAAAGGAAAATTACGAGGCGGGAGACGGGATCAAGGGAGACGGAAAATTGCTCCTCGCCGCACTGCTCGGCGGGGCAGTCGCCGTATACGTTTCCATGTTTTTTATGCGGTTCCGTCTCGGAAACCTCTTCTTCATGATCTTTATGCCGCTCCTCGCCGTGCTCAATGTCTATTGCTTTTTCCTTGGTTTCCGCGGAATTTATATGTTTTTTTGATTATCTTGGAAAGTTCGCTTCCAGCCATTTGTCGACGCCGTCCTCTTCGCAGTAGCCGATGACCCCCGTCGCCTTCTCTTTCAGCCAGCTGTCCGCATTCATGACGGCATATTTTTCGTCGCAGACGTCGAACATATCGGAATCATTGGACGTGTCGCCGAAACAGACGACCTTGTCGAATCCGAGGCGCTCTTTCAAATAACGGACACCGTTCGCCTTGGTCGCCTCACGCGGGGAGATTTCCATCCAAAAATCGTTCTGATAGACTTCGGGGTGAAAGATACAGATGAATCGCGGGTCGTATTTGAGAATGTTCCACGCCTTTTCGAGCTGTTCCCGCGGGCAAATACACTTGAAATAAAAGATATATCCGCCGAGAAGTTCCTCTTCGGAGGAGACAGGGTCGAGACGGGCATCCCCCCTGCGGCGGTACAGATAGCGCACGATGCCGGGATTCTCCTTCCCCGTCTCGTAGGCGATGCGCTCGCGCTCGACGCATCTTGCACCGAACACAAGGGGCGGGATCCCGAATTCTTTGAGCACGGAAAAGACGTAGCGCTTCTCCTCTTCCGTAAAGAGCACGGCGCGGAGCGTCTCGCCCGTCGTATAATCATAAATGAGCCCGCCATTGTAGAGCACAACGGGCGTACAGATCTTTAAGCCTTCCACCGAGCGCTTCGCGCTGAGTGCGGAACGGGCCGTCGCAAATGTAAAAGACATGCCCGCATCGATCAAAGCATTGAGTTTTTCACGGCTGTAAAGCGATACGCGCTCTTCCTTGGTGAGCAGGGTTCCGTCGAGGTCCGTGACATAGAGCGTTTTCATGCAAGATCCCCCTCCCGATCCTTTCTGATTTCATGATATTTCGGATAAGAAAATTATAACACAAGCGGGATAGGAATGCAAGCCGAATTCATCTTCTTGACGAATGGAAAGCGCAAAGATCGGACGAAAAATTTTTTTGTGAAAAATGTTACCAAACCCCTTGAAAAACTGTTGACATATCTGCGAAACTTTGATAAAATAAGCAAGCATTGACCGAATGCGGGTGTAGTTCAGTGGTAGAATCCCAGCCTTCCAAGCTGGTCGCGTGGGTTCAATTCCCATCACCCGCTCCAATTTCGTAAGTCTCAGAGATGTGCGAAACTTCGAGGCAAGTCAAATATGCGCCTGTAGCTCAGGTGGATAGAGCAACGGCCTTCTAAGCCGTGTGTCAGGAGTTCGAGTCTCTTCAGGCGCA
>CANPYD010000104.1 GCA_947587775.1 uncultured Clostridia bacterium | reverse complement strand
TCCCACGGAGGGGGCAAGGCCTGCCCCCTTTGAAGGGGTGGAGCAACGCGTCCTGCCAAAGATTGGTAATCTTTGGCGCGTTGCGACAGGAGTGAGCGCATCAGAGGCGCGAACGGTGACCGAACGCGGGTCTCTACCCGCGTGAGATAGGTGGCGCGCGTAGCGCGTCAGGTGGGGGTTGCATGGCGCCTCCTTTGGAGGAGCTGTCACCGCAGGCGACTGAGGGGTTTCTTCTCTGTCACCCCCCAAAAAAAAGGAAAACATATGAAATTTGTCGCGCAGCGGGTCCTTTGCGCGAAACTCACCGTAAACGGTCAGCCCGTCTCCGAAATCGGACGCGGGCTTGTCGTTTTTTTCGGCATTCGCACGGGGGACGCCCTCAAACAAACCGCAAAGTGTGCGGAAAAGATCGCAAATCTTCGCGTCTTCGAGGATGAAGCGGGCAAGATGAACCGCTCCGTTCTCGACGTGGGCGGGGAAGTGCTCCTCGTCTCGCAGTTTACCCTCTACGGCGACGTGCGGAAGGGGAACCGTCCGTCCTTTACGGAAGCAGAGCGCCCCGCGGAGGCGGAGCCCCTCTTTCAGGCGGCGGCGGAAGAGCTCAGACGCCTCGGCGTGCCCGTCAAGACGGGAATTTTCGGCGCGGATATGAAGATCGCGCAAACGAACGACGGTCCCGTCACGATCATATACGAAATTTAGCCCGCAGAGGTTCTTTCCATATGAAGATCACCTATCTCGGAACGGGTGCGGCGGAGGGGATCCCCGCCCTGTTTTGCAACTGCGAATACTGCCGCGGAGTGCGGCAAAGAGGGGGAAGGGAAGTCCGTACCCGTGCGCAAGTGCTCATCGACGGGGAACTCTCTATCGATTTCCCGCCCGACGCCTTTGCGCATGCGCAAAAATTCGACGCTTCCGCCCTGAAATATCTCCTTGTGACCCATTCCCACATGGATCACTTTTACGCGCACGATTTCATTCTGCGCGGCTATAAATACGCAAGTAATCTGACGCAGCCCGTTCTGCACATTTACGGAAACGGGGAAGTCATGTCCGTGTTCGGGGAGTGCACCGCCCGCGAGATGAAGCCCTCCGTCCAAGAGAATCTCGAGCTTCATCCCATCGGCGCCTTCGAGGAACTTGTCTTCGGACCCTACCGCGTCTTTACCCTTCTTGCAAAGCATTCCTCCGAAGAGCCGCTCCTCTTTCTCATCGAAAAGGATGGCAAGCGCGTCCTGCACCTCTCCGATACGGGAAGACTTCCCGACGACACCGTGGAGTACCTCTCCGAGGTCGGCGGCGCACCCGTGGATCTCATCACGCTGGACTGCACGTTTTTGCACGGCGAAACGGACGCGGACGCCCGCCATATGGGACTGGACGAGAATCTGCGTACGGTCGAACGGCTCGAAGGCATCGGCCTCGCGGACGCTCATACCCAAAAAGTTATCACGCATTTTTCGCACAACGCCCGCCCGACGCAAGAGGCGCTTCAACGCGCCGAAGAGTTGTACGGCGTGATCGCGGCATTCGACGGCATGGAAATAGAACTGTAACTTGGAGAACACATGGGATTTCTCACCCGCTTAAAATCGTTATTTTCACGAAAAAGTCCGCCCGTTCTGGGGCTCGCGCTCGGCAGCGGCGGCGCAAAGGGAATGGCGCACTTGGGGGCACTCAAAGCCTTCGAAGAGGCGGGACTTTCCTTTTCCGTCGTGACGGGGGCGTCCATCGGCGGCATCGTCGGCGCACTGTATGCCAAGGGCTACTCCTCGGCAGACATGATCGGCATCGTCGAAGGGCTCAACCGCAAGGAGTTCGCCAAAAACTTAAAGCCGTTTTCCGATCTTACTTTTGCGGAGCGTTTTCTCGAGGATTATCTCGAGGGAGACTTCGATACGCTCCCCGTGCCCTTTGCCGTCTCCGCCACCGACGGCGTAACGAACGAAAACGTCATTATAAGGGAAGGGAAGCTCGCCCGTGCGCTCACGGCGTCCGCCGCGATCCCGCCCTTTTTCCGCGGCGTGGAGATCGGAGACAAAAAGCTGTACGACGGCGCCTTTTCCAATGCGATTCCCGCGGATGTGTGCAGGGAGCTCGGCGCAGAGATCGTCGTGGCGATCGACCTCTCCGCATTTGTCCGCAGTGAGGAGGAAAAGGGCAGGTTTTCCCGCATTGTGGGCTCCGCCATCAACGCGATGAGCCCCGTCAGGAACACGCCCGACTGCAAATCGCGCGGCTATGCGGCGGCGGACATCATGCTCCGCCCCAATCTCTATGATTACAAGGCGACCGACGTCTCGCGCTTGTCCATGGACGCGATGTATGAGATCGGCTACGAGGAGGCGAAGGCGCACATTGCGGAAATTCAGGCGCTGATCGCAAAAAAGACCAAGGAGAAAAAGAGATGATACACCTGACGACGGCGGGAGAATCGCACGGGAAAGGGCTGTTCGCCATTCTCGAAGGGATCCCCGCGGGGTTGGAGATAAATCTTGAACAGATCGACGAAGCGCTCGCCCTTCGGCAGGAGGGCTACGGCAGAGGCGCCCGCCAGCGCATCGAGAAGGACCGCGTTGAGATCCTCTCGGGCGTAAGGAACCGTGTGACGCTCTCGAGTCCTATCGCGCTCGCCGTCTGGAACCGCGACTACGAGAACTGGAAGGCGTACATGGCGCCCGAGGGGTGCGATACGGACGCAAGGCGGCTCACCACCGTCCGCCCGGGGCATGCAGATCTTACGGGAGTCAAGAAATTCGGGCAGGACGACGCCCGCAACGTCTTGGAGCGCGCTTCCGCGAGAGAGACCGCCGTGCGCGTTGCGGCGGGGGAGATTTTCAGGCAGCTCCTTGCCGCGCTCGGCATCGAGATCGCGGGGTATGTCCAAAGCGTCGGCAGCGTGAAGGACGAAAAAGAGTATTTTTTTGAAGAAATAAGAAGCCGCTCCTCTCTTCTCGGCATGCTCGATCCCATCTTGGAAGAGAAAGCCTGCCGCGCGGTCGATGCGGCGAAAGAGGAACAAGATACCCTCGGCGGTACAGTCGAACTTCGCGTCAAGGGCTTGAAAGCGGGGTTCGGGAGCTGTATGACCTATGCGGAGAAGTTAGACGCCCGCCTTACTGCCGCGCTGATGAGCGTGCAGGCGGTGAAGGGCGTCGAAGTGGGGCTCGGCTTTGCGG
>CANPYD010000103.1 GCA_947587775.1 uncultured Clostridia bacterium | reverse complement strand
ATCGTGGACGTCTATGCGGGGCTCGTCTTTCTCGCGCTCATTCCTCTCCTTACCATCGTCATCGCGCTCGTCATGGCTGCGACGTCCCCCCTCTACCGCAAGGTACAGGAAAAATTGGACGGCGTCCAACTCTCGGTGCGGGAGAATTTGCAGGGGGTGCGGATCATCCGCGCCTTTTGCCGTGAAGAGGAAGAGCTCGGCCTCTTCGATTCCCGCAATCGGGAGCTTCGGGCGGCGCAGAAGAAGGCGGGCAGAGTCTCCGCGGTCACGAACCCGCTCACCTTCGCCTTTGTGAATCTCGCCGTCATTCTTCTCGTGCTCGTGGGCGGGATCCGCGTCAGTGCGGGCAAGCTCGGGCAGGGCGACGTCATCGCACTCTATAATTATGTCTCCATTATTTTGGTTGAGCTCTTAAAGCTCGCCAATTATGTCTTTACGGTCGCCAAGGCGCTCTCGTCGGGGCGCCGCATCTCCGCCGTCCTCGATATGGAAGGGGAGCCCTCCCGCTATCTTCCCCCCGAGGAGGAGAAGGGAGAGACGGCGATCTCCTTCGAACACGTCACCTTTACGTACAGGGACGGCGGCGCGCCCGCCCTCACGGACATCGACTTTTCGGTGAAGCGGGGGGAGACGGTCGGGATCCTCGGCGGCACGGGCTCGGGCAAGAGCACCCTCGTGCACCTCATTCCCCGCTTCTATCGGGCGGGTACGGGCACGGTACGGGTGAACGGCGCGAACGTGGACGCCTTGGAGAGCGACAAGCTCCGCCGCACCGTCGCCGTCGTGCCTCAAAAGACGCTCATCTTTCAGGGAACCATCCGCTCGAATCTCCTCTGGGGGAACGAGGGGGCGTCGGAAGAGGAGCTGCGGGCGGCTGTCGGGATCGCACAGGCGGAGGACGTCGTCAGCGCAAAAGGGGGGCTGGACGGCGAGATCGCGCAGGAGGGGAAGAACCTTTCGGGCGGACAGCGGCAGCGGCTGTCCATCGCCCGCGCTCTCGTGCGGAATCCCGAAATTCTGATCTTGGACGACAGCTCTTCCGCGCTCGACTATGCAACGGACGCGCGTCTTCGCGCCGCCCTCGGGACGCTCGGTTGCACGACCTTCATCGTCTCCCAGCGGACGGCTTCCGTCCGCCATGCGGATAAGATCGTCGTCCTCGAAGAGGGCAGGATCGCGGGGATCGGCACACATGCGGAGCTTTTGGAGAGCTGCCCGCTCTATCGCGAGATCGACGCCTCGCAGGGAGGGCAAGCATGACACGCGCATCCACCCTCAAGAAGATTCTTTCAAGATTGAAACCCTATACGCCGTGGCTGCTTCTCACGGTGGCGGCGGCGATCCTCTCGGTCGCGGGGCAGCTCATGGCGCCCTTCTTTGTCGGAAGGGCGATCGACGGGCTCGTCCGCGGGGTGAACGAGGCGGGGAAGACCGTCGTCGATTTTGACTATCTCTACCGCCAGTTCGCCATTTTGGGGATCTGTATCGCCGCATCGGCGGCGGGGCAGTTCGTTCTCTCCCTTTCGAACAACAGGGTCGCCTATCACGTCCTCGCCTCTCTCAGAAGGGACGCCTTCCGCAAGATCGGCTCGCTCCCCCTCAGATATATCGACAACCGCGCTTACGGCGAGATCTCTTCGGTCATTCTTTCGGACGCGGAACAGTTTGCGGACGGGCTCCTTCTCGGCTTCACCCAGATCTTTACGGGCGCGGTCACCATCGCGGGCGTGCTCGTCGTGATGTTCGTCATGCGGTGGGAAGTCGCTCTCGTCGTGCTCTTCGTCACGCCGCTCTCCCTCTTTGCGGCGAAGTTCATCGCCTCACGCACCTATAAGATGTTCCGCGAACAGGCGGAGGCGCGCGCCGCGCAGACCGCCTTTGCGGACGAGATGATCGCGGGGCTCAAAGTCGTCAAGGCGTACACTCACGAGGACGCCAACGAGGAGATCTTTTCGGGCCTGAACGAAACGCTGCGCAAGAAGTCCCTCTCCGCGCTCTTCCTCTCCTCGACGACGAACCCCGTCACGCGGTTTGTGAACTCCGTCGTGTATGCGCTGGTCGCCCTCGTCGGGTCGCTCCTCGCGATCGTGACGGCGGGCACCGCGGCTCCCTTTACGGCGGGGAATCTGACGACCTTTTTATCCTATTCCAACCAGTACACCAAGCCCTTCAACGAGATCTCGGAAGTCATTGCGGAGTTCCAGAACGCGCTCGCCTGCGCGGCACGCGTCTTTGCGCTCATCGATGAGGAAGAGCAGTCTTCGGACGAAGCACTCCCTGCGCTCGGCAAGGCGGAGGGGAACGTGAAGGTCGAGAACGTCTCCTTCTCCTATACCGCGGAGCGGCGGCTCATCGAAGACATGAATTTCGAGGCAGGGGCGGGCAAGCGGATCGCGATCGTGGGCCCCACGGGTTGCGGCAAGACGACGCTCATCAACCTGCTCATGCGCTTCTATGACGTCGACGGCGGGGCGATTTATGTGGACGGAACGGACATCCGCACCGTCACGCGGAAGTCGCTCAGGGAAAATTTCGGCATGGTGTTACAGGAGACATGGTTGAAGACTGCGACCGTGCGGGAGAACCTCTGCATGGGAGATCCCTCGGCAAGCGAAGAGGAGATGATCGCCGCGGCGCGCGCCGCCCATGCGCACGGGTTCATCCTGCGGCTCCCGCACGGGTACGATACCGTCCTCGGCGAAGAGGGAAGCCTCTCCGAAGGGCAAAAACAGCTTCTTTGCATCGCGCGGGTCATGCTCTGCCACCCCGCCATGCTCATCTTGGACGAGGCGACGAGCAACATCGACACCCGTACGGAGAGGCTGGTGCAGGACGCCTTCGCAAAGCTCATGGAAGGAAAGACGAGCTTTGTCGTCGCCCACAGACTTTCGACGATCGAGAACGCCGACCTGATTTTGGTGATGAAGGACGGGAATATCATCGAGCGGGGCACGCACGGGGAGCTCCTCGCGCAGGGCGGCTTCTACCGCTCCCTCTACGAGGCCCAATTCGACCGCACGTAGTTCTCTCGGCTCCCCTTGTAGGGGAGCTGGCGCGCTGCCCTTGCGCGACTGAGGGGTTCTCAAAAACCCTATCCCCCGCTGCGCGGGTACTGCCTCACGCGGGTAGAGACCCGCGTAACTTCGCGCCCGAGATGTCTCGACAAGCTACTTCGCACTTCGTGCTCGTGCCG
>CANPYD010000102.1 GCA_947587775.1 uncultured Clostridia bacterium | reverse complement strand
CGCCCCCTTCAAAGGGGGCAGGTCTTGCCCCCTCCGTGGGGAGGAGCGGCGCCATGCAGCCCCCTCCGTGGGAGGGGGTAGGGGGGTGGGGCGAATTCCTAAATTACTGCGCGAAGCAAAACCACGCTTTTGCGGCAGCGCACTCAAGTTGTCGAACCCCTTCGACTTAATGTTGTGACAAGCGCCCCGCCCGCACTTCTATTGTGCTACTAAGGGCGGCACGAGCGCCGTCTTTGGCGCGAAGTTACGAGACAGCGACTCAATATCCCATAAATGTAACTTTTCTCGCTCGATTTCTTTTGCGCTTGCGCCGACAAGGCGCGATCGCAAAAGAAATCGAGCGAAACATTCATCAAATCAGTTTACAAGCAAAACGTAAAATGCTATAATAGGTTCACAATTTGAATATCCGTCGTGGGTGCCCGCAAGGGCTGAGATGATACCATTTGAATCGGGCAAGGTAATGCTTGCACGAAAGATGCGGATGATCTTCGGGAATTTTTTTCCGCCCGCGTATCATGCGCGGGCGTTTTTTCTCCGTCGCGGACGTTCAAAAAAATTTTTTACGGAGGTTTTTTTATGCAACTCTTTTCCCTGCTGACCGCCTACGGCGCTTATTTGGAAGACGCCGAGGGCGCCGATCACTACGACTATCCAGACATCTGGACGTCCTTCGCCAAAGACGGCCTGCAAAACGTCTTCCTCTGGGCGGCGGTCGCTCTTGCGGCGGTCCTGCTCCTCGTGGGGATCCTCGTCCGCTATAAGAAGGCGGAATCCTTCAAGTCGTACCTGACCGTCGCCATTGCCCTTGCGGTGGGCTTCTCCGCCGCCGTCATCATCGCAATGCTCTCCCTCGAATTTATGGATATGGAAGAGAGCGGCGCGGTGTTTGATCTCGTGCTCTATCCCACGGTCGTGCTCGGCGCATGCGTGGTGCTCGGCGCGGCGGCGATCTATCTCGGCACACTTTTCAGCGAAAAAGTGCGGAAGATCACCCTCTATACCTCTCTTTGTGTGATGGGCGCAGCGCTCATCGCCCTGCTCGTCTGCCTCGGCGTCTATCTCGCCTCGGGCACGGGCGAAGAAAACAACGGTGTGGAGATCACGGGAACGGAAAACGCCCTGCTCTACGTTTCGGCGGGCGTCCTCGTCGCCCTTCTCATCTTTGCCGCGCTGTGGCTGGGCAGAAAGGACAAGACGGGCTTCAATTCCAAGGCGATCTCCTATGCCGCGATCTGCATCGCGATGAGCTTTGCGCTCTCCTACATCGCCCCCATCCACATGCCGCAGGGCGGATCGGTGACGATCGCTTCCCTTCTTCCGATCATGATCTATTCCTGCATGTTCGGCGTCAAGAAAGGGATCTTCGTCGGCATGATCTACGGGATATTGCAAGCGGTTCAGGATCCTTGGATCATCCACCCCGCGCAGTTCCTTCTCGACTACCCCATCGCATTTGCGGGCATCGGGCTTTCGGGGCTGTTTGCAAACGTCAAAAAGCTCGACAAATACCCGCAGGTGCAATTTGCGCTCGGCGCGGTTCTCGGCAGCGTCATGCGCTACCTCGCCCATATCCTTTCGGGCGTGTTCGCCTTCTCCGAATACGCCTTCCACTGGGAGACGGGCGAAGCGCTCAACCCGTGGGTTTATTCGCTCGCCTATAACTCCTTCGTGTTTGCGGATATCGCGATCGCGATCGCCGTCGGCGTCATCGTCTTCAGCTCCAAGGCGTTCGTCAGAGAGGTGAGAAAAAACCGTCTCGGCGAGCGGAAACCCACATAAGGTGGGCATGATCCCCCCCACCACCGCCTGCGGCGGAGCCGTCTCGGGCAGGTAGCGTCCTGCCCTCGGTCACCGTTCGCGCGAGATAATGCGCTCACTCATGTCGCAACGCGCCAAGGATTATCAATCCTTGGCGGGACGCGTTGCTCCACCCCCGAAGGGGGAGGCCTGATAGACAGATGCAAAAACCCGCCGCGAGGCGGGTTTTTTTAAGGCGGGCATCATTGAGAATGAACCCCCACCTGTCGCGCTTTGCGCGCCACCCGCACCCTTCAAAGGGGCAGGTCTTGCCCACCCCCTTAGTCCCCCTCCCACGGAGGGGGCATGGCCCCTCCTAAGGAGGAGCTGTCACCGCAGGTGACTGAGGTGGGCACGCTTTCAAATTACGGTGCGAGGCGGGTTTCCCGCCGCTGCACGCCCACATTTGGCACCCTACGGGAGCCTTAATGTCTTGCAGGGAAGAAAATTGGCGGCCGAATCGCCCTTACAAGGCAGAAGGATTAACCCCTCGCTCGTATTTTTTATGAAAGTCCGCCCGAAAAGGGCGGACCTTCATAAAGAAATCGAGCGAAATTTACTATACAAATTGCAAAATATCGACTAAAACCGCGAAGCCGAGAAGGAGCACAAACCCGACGGCGTGGATGATCGCCTCGATCTTCCTTGAAATCGGCTTCCCGCGCGCCCATTCGATGGCGGTGAATACGACCTTACTGCCGTCGAGCGCGGGGATCGGGAGCAGGTTGAAGACGGCGAGATTGACGCCGATATAGCCCGCGATCTCGAGAAAATAGCGGAACCCACGCGATACGATCTGCGACGTCATCGTGACCGTCGTCACGGGGCCGCCGAACGCGGAGAGTCCGAGTTTCCCCGTGAGCAGTTCCCCGAGGACGCGGAAGATGGAACCCGCGATCTTGAAGGAATAGACAAAGGAGCGGCCCAGCGTCTCCCAAAAGGAGAAGCGGTAAACTTTGTTCGCGAGGAGATACCCGCCTCCCTCGCCTGCCTCGTATTTGACGCCGAGCGCCTTCCAGACGCTGTCGATCTCCGCACTGTTCTTGACGGAAACGTCCTCGCGGAGCATGACTTTGATCTCCATCTCCTCGCGGTGATCAACATCGGGTTGTTTGCCCCCTTTCCCGTCCTCGATCCATTGAAGCCCGATGGCGCGGGAGACGCGGAGCGTGACGATATCCCCCTTCTTTTTGCCGTTGAGCGCCTGCGCAAGGTCGGTCGTCAGATACAGGTTTTTCCCTTCCGCCTGTAAGAAGACGTCGAGATCCTGCAAGCTGTAAGCGGCATATTCGCCCGTCGCCTCTTCCACCTCATAGGCGGCGATCATCGTCTGGCCGTACGCAAAGAAACAGATGATGATGAGAACGACGGCGAGGAGATAGTTCATCGTCGCGCCGGCGACGAGGACGATGATCCGCTTCCACGGCTTCATGTGGGTGAAGTCCCCGTCGTCGTTCCAGTCGCGCTTTTTGGGAGCGGACGGCGGTTGGGGGCGGACCCCCTCCCCTACCCCTCCCCCTGACGCAGG
>CANPYD010000101.1 GCA_947587775.1 uncultured Clostridia bacterium | reverse complement strand
ACCGCCCGCAAGATGCTTGTCGGAAAATACGGCGTGGGCAGGGTCATCGCCCGTCCCTTCACGGGGGAATATCCCTATACGCGGACGGCGAACCGCCATGATTTCTCGCTTGCCCCGCCCGCCGATACCATGCTGGATCTGTTACAGAGGGCGGGATACGATACGATCTCCGTCGGCAAGATCTATGATATTTTTGCGGGGAAGGGGATCTGCGAAAGCAACCGCACGACGTCCAATACCCACGGGATGCAGGTGACGGGAGAGATGCTGAAGCGCGATTTCCACGGGCTTTGCTTTGTCAATCTCGTCGATTTCGATATGAAATACGGTCACAGGAACGACGTGGCGGGCTATGCCGCGGCGGCAACCGAATTTGACGGATTTTTGGGCGGTTTTCTCAAAGAAATGCGGGAGGACGACGTGCTCCTCATCACCGCCGACCACGGCTGCGATCCCTCGACGCCCTCTACGGACCATTCTCGCGAGTATACCCCGATGCTCATCTGCGGAAAGGGGATCAAGAGCGGAGTGAATCTCGGGATCCGTCCGAGTTTTTCGGATATCTCCGCGACCGTGCTCGAATCGTTCGGCGTTCCGCAAGAGAAAACGAGCGGGGATAGTTTTTGGAAGGCGGTGCGGAAATGACGGATCTTGAATTGATGAAAGCGGCGCAAAAGGCGCGGAAACATTCTTATTCGCCCTATTCGCATTTCCGCGTGGGGGCGGCGCTCCTCACAAAGAGCGGTAAGCTGTATACGGGCTGCAACATCGAAAACGCTTCCTATCCCGCAGGCAACTGTGCGGAACGGACGGCAATCTTCAAAGCCGTGAGCGAAGGGGAGCGGGAATTTGCGGCGCTTGCGATCGTCGGCGGGAAAGAGGGGGAGACCTCCGATTTCTGCGCCCCCTGCGGCATTTGCAGGCAGGTGATCGCGGAATTCTGCCCGAAGGATTTCAAAATTTTATTGGGAAACGAAGAACACTTCCAAGCGTTTACGCTCGAAATGCTTCTGCCGTACACGTTTACGTCTGAAGATTTATAAAATTGTATGAAAAGATATCCGAAAAAGATACTCTCTATCCTTATCGCAGTGCTCATGTTCTGCATGATGCTTTCCGGGTGCGATTTCAGCCTCGGCGGAAGTAAAAAGGCTCTCCGTCCGCCTGAAGTCGTCATCGATGCGGAGGGCGTTGCAACTTGGGACGAAATCGGTTCAGCGGTGTACTACGCCTATGTCATCGACGACGGAGAAGAGGATTTTTGCGTCGAACGTTCCGTTCAGCTTTCGGACGGACAGACCATCCGCGTGAAAGCCGTCAGCGGCTCGGAAGAGTACCAAGACAGCCCGTATTCCGAGCCCAAGACATACCGCATAAGCGAACATCAGATCAAGCTGTCTCCGCCGACGGTCGCCGTGGGCGTCGACGGGCTTGCCGTCTGGAATCCCGATCCGCATGCGAGCCATTACATTTACACCATCGGCGGCGGGGAAGAATGCCTTACGGAAAAGTGCAGTGTGCAGCTTTCGGACGGGCAGACTCTTCGCGTGAAAGCTGTCGGCGACGGAGGGCGGTATCTCGACAGCGATTTCTCCGATGAAAAGACCTATCATGCCGGGAGCGTGCAGGAACATGATCACACCGACGTCAATTCGGACGGACTGTGCGATTATTGCGGCAATCGTGTGATCGAGGAGCTCTCCTTCTATGCCGTGAACGATCTGCACGGCAAATTCATGGATACGAGTAGCCAACCCGGGCTCGATGAGTTTACCACTTACCTGAAAGATCTGTATGCCGATCCCGCCCGCGAGGAAATTCTGCTCTCTTCGGGGGACATGTGGCAGGGTTCCGTCGAATCCTCTTCCAACAAGGGGCAGCTCATGACGGAGTGGATGAACGAAGCGGGATTCGTCTCCATGACCCTCGGCAACCACGAGTTCGATTGGGGGCAGGATGTCCTCACGCCCAACAGTGAGCTTGCGGAATTTCCCTTCCTTGCGATCAATGTGACTTACAATGGAAGAACGCCCGACTACTGCAAGGCGTCCACAATCGTTGAGCGGGGCGGCGTGAAGATCGGCATCATCGGTGCGATCGGCGATTGTCTCAGCTCCATTTCTGGGGAATTCCAGACGGGGCTCTCCTTTGCAACGGGGAGCAATCTCACTACGCTCGTCAAAAACGAGGCGACGAGGCTCAAAAATGAGGAGGGATGCGACCTCATCGTCTATTCCATCCATGACGGTGGGACGGGATTCTCTTCCTCGGGCGTCAATTCGGTCAAGAATTCGGATATCGAATGGTACGACACGTCGCTTTCCAACGGCTATGTCGATCTCGTCTTCGAAGGGCACACCCATACGCGGTATATCCTGCAAGACGAGTACGGCGTCTACCATATACAGGCGTCGAGCGAGAACAGATATATCAGCTGTGCCGACGTCTCCTATAATACCGTCACGGAGGAGTTTGAAGTCAAGCCTCGCCTGATTTCCTCGTCCACATATGCAAAATCTTCTACAAAGGACGATCCTTGCGTCGGGGAGCTCTTTTCCAAATATTTCCCCGAGGAAAATCCCTACGAGACGATCCTCGGCGTCAATGCGATATACAGGACAGACGACGAGATCGGCGAATGCGTCGCAAAACTCTATTATGAAAAGGGAGTAGAGACCTGGGGCGACGAGTATCCGATCGTTGCGGCGGGCGGCATGCTCAAGACCCGCAATCCTTACGATCTTTCTGCGGGCGCCGTCACCTATGCGGATCTGTATTCCCTGCTTCCCTTCGACAATGCGATCGTCCTCGGCAGGATCCGCGGATCTGATCTGAAGAAGAGGATCTTAGGGTCGACAAATTCGAGCTATCACGTTTACAGCGCGCCCGGAATTTCTTCCTCTTCCGTCAGTGACAGCCAGTACTATTATATTATTGTAGATACATATACAGCTTACTACTCGTGGAACAATATCGAGGAAGTTGCCCGTCTCGACAATAAGACATACGCAAGGGATATCCTTGCGGAGTTCATCTCCGAGGCAGGTTGGGCTTAAAAGTTTGGGGGCAGCATCATGAGAATGTACGACATCATCAAAAAGAAGCGGGACGGCGGAGAGCTTTCGACCGAGGAAATCAGATATTTTATCGGCGGCGTGACGGACGGTTCCATCCCCGATTATCAGATCTCCGCGCTTTGCATGGCGATTTATTTCCGCGGCATGACGGTGCGGGAGACCTGCGATCTCACCTTCGCCGTGCGCGATTCGGGGGAACGGCTGGATTTCTCCGCGATCGCCGGCATCCGCGCCGACAAACACTCCACGGGCGGCGTGGGGGATAAGACGA
>CANPYD010000100.1 GCA_947587775.1 uncultured Clostridia bacterium | reverse complement strand
GGGACTTCAAAGACTACGGCCTTGCCGTCTTTTTCCGCGCGCCCAAGTCCTTTACGGGCGAGGACGTGGTGGAATTTCATTGCCACGGGGGGACGGAGATCGCCCGCGGCGTCTTTTCGCGCACGGTCCAGCTCGGCGCCCGCCCCGCGGAGCGCGGAGAATTCACCCGCCGCGCCTTTCTCAACGGCAAGCTGTCCCTCTCCGCCGTCGAGGGGATGGGGGAGATGATCGAAGCGGAATCCGCCTCCCATGTCCGTGCGGGCTATTCGCTGTACACGGAAGCGCTCACGGAGGAGTGCAGAAGGTATCAGGCAATGCTCACCACCTGCCTTGCGAGCATCGACGCGGATGTGGATTATCCCGAAGAGGACCTCACAACGGACTCCCGCCGCGAGATCGCCTCGCTCCTTCGTGAAGTCATTCGCGGGCTCACCGACCTTTACAGGCGGTACGGCACGGGCAGAAAGATCAAATCGGGCGTCAACGTCGTGCTCTGCGGCAAACCCAATGCGGGCAAGAGCTCTCTTCTCAACGCGCTTCTCGGGTACGACCGCGCCATCGTCTCGGACGAAGCGGGTACGACGCGCGACACCGTAGAGGGCACGATCGAGATCGGCGGCGTGCTCTTCCGCCTCACGGATACGGCGGGGCTCCGCACGGGCGAGAGCGCCGCGGAGACAGAGGGGGTGCGCCGTGCCGAGCGGGCAATCGCCGAAGCGGACGTCATCGTCTATCTGAAAGAGGACGGCGAACCGCCCGCCTTTCCCGAGAATACTCCCCTCATCGTCGTGGGCGCAAAGAGTGACCTGAAAAAGCGGGAGGACTGCGATCTCACCCTCTCTTCGCATACGGGAGAAGGGCTCGAAGCGCTCAAAGAACTCCTCTTTCTGCGGGGCGTCGGGGAAGTCTCCTCGGACGGGCTGTACCTTCTGACGGAGCGGCACGCGGACGCCGTTGCAAGGGCGTCGGAGTGTGCCCGCCGTGCGCTTGAAGCCGTCGAAGGGGGGCTGTATGCGGAACTGTATGCGCAGGACATCGCCGACGCGCGGTTCACGCTCGGACTTCTGACGGGCGAAACGGCTTCCGACAGCGTGATCGACGAGATCTTTTCAAAATTCTGCGTGGGAAAATAAACTTCGGAAAAAACAGGAGAGTGTATGGTCAATCTCGAACTCTATAAAATTTTTTGCACGGTCGCCCGCTGCGGGAGCCTCACCAAGGCGGCGCAGGAGCTGTATATCTCCCAACCCGCCGTCTCCCAATCGATCAAACAGCTCGAAACGCAGCTCGGCACCCAGCTCTTCAAACGGACGCACAAGGGCATGGAACTTTCGGCGCAGGGCGGACAGCTCATCATCGGGAAGGTCGAACAGGCGCTTTCGCTCCTTGCGGAAGCGGAGGACAAGCTCGCGGAGCTCAGAATGCGCCCCACGGGGACGCTCAGGATCGGCGCGTCCGAAACGATCTTCCAGTACATCCTTTCCGAAAAGATCGTCGAATATCATAAGCTATATCCGCAGGTCAAGATCGAACTCATCGAGGAAGTCACGCCGCGCATCGTCGAACTGCTCAAGACGGACGGCTGCGATATCGGATTTCTGAATCTTCCCGTCGAAGAGGACGCGGGGATCCGCCTCACGGAGCCCATTCTTCTGCTCAATGATATCTTTGTCGCGGGGGAGGCCTACGCGAAGCTGAAGGGGAAGAAACTCACCGTTTGGGATCTGCATAAATACCCGCTGCTGCTTTTGGAGCCGCACACCGTCGCGCGCGCTTCCGTCGACCGCTTTGCGGAGAGCGTGGGCGCCGATCTCACGCCTTCCGTCGAAGTGGACAGCTGGGGGTTCATGAAACAGCTCGTCGAGCGCGGCATGGGGATCGGCTGTATCCCGCGCCGCTACGTCCGCCGCAGACTGGAAGAGGGGACGCTCTTCGAGCTCAACGTCACGCCGCCTCTTCCGCCCCGTTCCGTCGGCATGGCCTTGCCCGCAAAGGCAACCCCGAACTTCGCCCTCCGCCTCTTCATCAAGATGTTTGATGAAACAGAGCAGGGGACTCTTCCGCAATCGTAAAAAGAGCTTTCACAATCATAGAAAATCAAAAAGGCGAGGAAGTTTCCCCGCCTATTTGAATATGTTTTACAGTACTCCGCTTAAATATTTTTTGATCGCATCAATGCTTGCGCTTGCCTTTGCGCCATGAATGGAAAGCCCCGCATCGACCTCCGCATTTCCCAAAAGCCGTTTCAAATCTCTTACGCTCGATCCCATGCCGCTGCCCTCGTTGGTGCAGACGGGAAAAATCTTTTTGCCCGAAAAATCATAATCCTCCAAAAAGGTGCATACGCACATCGGCATCGTTCCCCACCAATT
Source organism: uncultured Clostridia bacterium (assembly GCA_947587775.1). Lineage (GTDB taxonomy): Bacteria > Bacillota > Clostridia > Christensenellales > Borkfalkiaceae > Gallimonas. The sequence goes on along the minus strand of CANPYD010000100.1, from coordinate 1,053 downwards.
CGGATAGCAGAGGAATACTTTGTCGTAACGCGCAATGTCTATGTTGAGAGGGCGATATTTCGGTCTTGCGTTTTCGTTGAGTTCGGTTTTGGCTTCTTCGATGCACTTATAATAGCTATTGCTGTATTCTCTTACGGGAACGATCTCAAAGAGATCGCCGCCCGTGAGCGTTTGGATCTTTTCGGCTACGATAGCCGTGTTGCCTTTTTCGAGCGTTTTGATTGCACCGCTAACATAGTTCTCGCCTTTATGGGAGAAGTACACGATCAAATTCATAAATATCACCTCTTATTTGTTTACCGCCCGTTACCTCTGCGATCATTTCCGCAATAATTGCCGTATTTCCATTTTCAACATAACCCCGCATATTCGCCGTTCGACAGATCACCGACCATATAAGCCTTATTTTACCGTAAGGTTGAATCTCCCGCTGTTCATGGCGGCGATCACGCCGCCGTCGATAAGAAGATCGACGCCCGTAACAAAACTTGCCTTGTCCGAGAGGAGAAATGCGCCCACTTCCGCAATCTCGTCCGACGTTCCCGCCCGCTTTGCGGGGGATGAGTCGAGCATATATTGATAGCCTTCGCCGTTTGCTTGAAATTCGTCATACGCAAGCGGCGTTACAATAATGCCCGGGGAAATGGAATTGATCCTCGCGCCCCTGTCGCCCCAAGTCGTTGCGGCGGCGGTGCGAACGCGCAAGAAATTAGCCCGCTTTGAAATGATATATGCTGCTCCCGAATTTACCGCCTTTTGCCCCAAAAATGCAAGTTCTCCGAGCTTTTCCGTAGGCGTTAAAGCAAGCTCATTTTCTTCCTCGGCAGTCAATCCCGACGGCATATATCCCGCCTGTGAGGAAATGACAAGTCCCGCGCCGCCCTTTGCAATGACTGTGCTGAAAATGTCGAGGGCGTAAGCCGTGGCAATAAGGTCGAGCGCAATGATAAATTCGGGCTTTGCCTGATTGGGCGATGCGCCCGCCGTGTCGATGAAATACTTTACTTCACCGAGCGAAGCCGCCTTTGCCGCAAACGCCTTTACCGATTCGGT
>CANPYD010000099.1 GCA_947587775.1 uncultured Clostridia bacterium | reverse complement strand
GCGTTCTGGCCGTCCCTGCCGATCGCAAGGGAGAGTTTATCGTCGGGAACGACCGCAACGGCGGACTTCTCCGAGAGCTGCGTCACCGAGATGACGGTTGCGGGAGAGAGCGCTTTTGCGATGAATTCGAGCGGATTCTCACTCCACGGGATGATGTCGATCTTCTCCCCGCCAAGCTCCTGCACGACGGCGTTGACGCGCGCGCCCTTGTTGCCGACGCATGCGCCGACCGCGTCGATCCTGCCGTCCTCCGATGAAATCGCCATCTTCGTCCTGTGTCCCGCCTCACGGGAGATGGACTTGATGGTGACGAGCCCCTGCTTGATCTCGGGCACCTCTTCCTCGAAGAGGCGGCGCACCAAGCCGGAAGCGGAGCGAGAAACGAGCACCTGCGCGTTTCTTCCGCCGCTCTTGACTCTCTTCACAAAGACTTTGATCCTGTCGCCGGGAAGATATTTTTCCCCGGGGACCTGATCCTGCGGAAGCATGAGCCCTTCGATCTGACCCTTGCCGAGCTCGATATAGACGTTCCGCATATCGACCTTGCGGACGAGCCCGCTCATGAGCTCGCCCTCTTTATCCGAAAATTCCGAGAGGGTATTGTCGCGCTCGGTCTCGTGGATCTTCTGCAAGATGACCTGCTTTGCGGTCTGCGCGGCAATGCGCGAAAAGTCTTTCGGCACGAATTCCTCGGACAGGACGTCCCCCACCTTTGCGCTCTTTTTGATCTCCTGCGCTTCTTCAAGGGAGATCTCCCCGTCGAGGGGCTCCTCGCTGTCGACGACGGTACGCGTCAAAAAGAAACGGATGGAGCTCTTTTCGGGCGAGATGCGGACTTCCACGTTCCCCGCGCTGCCGTCCGACTGCTTTTTATAGGCGGAAGCGAGTGCATTCGAGAGTGCCTCGATAAAAACTTGTTCGCTGATCCCCTTTTCGTGTTCCAGATCGGCAAGCGCCGCAAAGAAATCCTTATTGACCATACTCATTCTCCTTGTAATTTTACGATTGCGTTTTTCAAATTTCAATGAAAAGGCACACTTTGGCGCACTTTTCAAAGGGGAAGGAAAGTTCTCCTTTTTCGGTACGGAGAACGACCGTCTCCCCGTCGAAGGAGAGGAGCTCCCCCTCGTGATATTTCCCGCCGTGAAGGGGTGCATAGAGCCTGAGCTCCACCTTTTCCCCGAGATGACGGTCGAAGTCGGCTTGGGTCTTGAAGGGACGGTCGAGCCCCGGGGAGGAGCAATTCAGCGTGTACGGCTCCCCGTAGGTGGGATCGAGATCGTCGAGCGGAAGGTCGATGGCGCGGTGGAATTTTTCGCAAGTCACGATGTCGAGCCCGCCCTCGCAGTCGATATAGACGGTGAGCACACGCTGCCGCAGATCCCATTCGGCGTCCACGATCTCAACGCCCGTCTCCTTTGCATAGGGGCGGAGAAATTCGATGATCTCCGCGATCGGTTTGACCTTCATACAACCCCCGAATAAACAATTTGAGAGCGGCAGAACCGCTCTCAATCTCTTTTCATCGATCAAGTAACATCATTATAGCATGTTTCAGGGCGCTTTGCAAGCATTTGGAGAGATTTTTTCGGGAGAAAATTTACAATCCTTCGCAAGATCGCGGATTTTGCCCGAAAATTTGCAAAGAGATCAGATCCCGCCCTTCTTTTTGGCGAGTTCCAGAAAGATCTTCGCCGTGACGAACGCGTCGTCGTACGCCCTGTGGTGGTTGAAGGTAAAACCGTAGTATGCGGCGATGGTATCCAGTTTATAATTGCTCAGGCGGAGAAGCTCCTGCGACAAAAGAAGGGTGTCGTGCATGCGGTGGGCAAAGAGGAAGCCCTCCTTCTCGCCGTAATAGCGGATGAATTTGAAGTCGAAGAGGAAGCCGTTGTGGGCGACGAGCTCCGCCCCGTCGCAAAAGCGGTAAAAATCCGCGATGACGTCCCCGATCGCGGGCGCACCGACGAGCATATCGTCCGTGATCCCCGTGAGATGGATGATCTCCTCGGGAAGCCGCACGGGACAGGCGACGAAGGTCGAAAAGCGTTCCGAGATCCTGCCGCCCTCGATCTTGGCGGCGCCGAGTTCGATGATCCTGTCCATGCCCGCGGCGGGATTGGCGTTGAGCCCCGTCGTCTCGATGTCAAAGACGACAAATTTGCGGCGGGCGACGCTTTCGGGCACCGCGGTCTCGCCGAACATTCCCCCCTGCACCAGATCGGACGCGGGCGCGGGAAAGACGGCGCGGTATTGTGCGGGAACGGGACGGGACGGACGCTCTTCGGGGACGAAACCCTCGGGTGCGGCGCCGAGATCGATCTGCCTGACGCGGAAGGAGAGCGCTCCGTTGAAGAGTTCGTTGTCTCCCGTGAGGCAAACGCTCGTCCCCGCCTTGAGGGCGCGTACCTTCTCGAGGGTCGCCTTTTTGGAAAAGTAGGAACATCGGAGACTCCCCGTGCCGTCCGTGACGGTAAGAGAAAAGTAGGGCTTCCCCGTCTTTGTGAGGCGTTCCTCGAAATATGTAAGCGCCCCGCACACGGTCACGCCCGCCGTCTCCTTTGTGAGATCGGCGATATAGATCGCCCGCTGCGGCGAGGCGCCGTCGATGGCTTCGAACCCTGTCACGGGGAAGAAGCGCGGCGCGAGAATGCGCTCCGCGGGCGGAAGAGTTTCCTGCTCGATCTCCCCCCTCTCGCGGTCGGAAAAGCGAAATTCCCCATACCATGTCCCGCAGAACATGCGTTCAAGCTCTTCATGCACTCTGTCGAGCGCGCCGTCCGCGGCAAGGAGCGCCCTGTCGTTCTCGCCCGCGGGGATATAAAATCTTCCGCCGCCCGCGTCCTGCTCAACCGCAATTTCATCGGGCACGACGAACGCCGCCAGCGCGGGGAAACGCTTTGCGAGAATATCCGCCACGGCGCGGCGCACACCCTCTTCGCTCGGAACGGATTTCCTGACGCTCGCCTTCCCGCAAAAGCCTGCGGGGACATAGCGCGCGGCGACCGAAGAGGCATAGGCGACATCCTCGCCCGAATATGCTCTGTCCGTGACGAGGCAGAAAGTGACGGTATTCCCCGCCACTTCGAGCTTGGTAAGAACGGCGTGTCCCAAATTTTCCGCCCGTCTGATCTCCTGTAAAAACTCTTTACTCTTCATTCCAGAAGTTCCTTCAATCTCTCAAGAAAGACGCTCTCTGCGTCCGAAACGGGGACTCTTCTCTGCTCTCTGCCCTTCTCCATGATGATACAGAAGTCCTTGCCGCCCGCGATGCCGAGGTCGCACCCCTTCGCCTCGCCCGGCCCGTTGACGACGCACCCCATGACGGCAACTTTCAGGGGCTTTTTCACGTCCTTGACTTGCTCCCGTACCCGTGCCGCGAGTCCCGTGCAATCGTACATACATCTGCCGCAGGTGGGACAGGAGACGACTTCGACA
>CANPYD010000098.1 GCA_947587775.1 uncultured Clostridia bacterium | reverse complement strand
AATGCTTTTGGAGGTCACATATGTTTACAACAGGTTACGTCATCGGAATGATCGGGATCGCGCTCTGCGTTCTCCTCTGCGGCGTCGGCTCGGCGATCGGCCTTTATAAGACCGGTACGGCGGCGGCGGGCGTCCTTTCCGAGAACCCCAAGCTCTTCGGGAAAGTCATGGTGCTTGTCCTGCTCCCCGCAACGCAGGGGATTTACGGCTTCATCATCGCCATCATCGCCTCGGGCCAGCTTTCCACCATTCAGGAATCTTTGGTTATGACGGAAGCCGTCGCGGGCGCGGGCGGAATGGTTGCAGAGGGCTGGGCAATTTTCGGCGCAGTGCTTCCCATGACGGTCTCGGGCCTTGTCACAGGGTATTTTCAGGGTAGATCTGCCGTCAACTGCATCTATGCGGTCGGCAAGCAGGAATCCCTCGGCGGGAAACTCATCCTGTATCCCGCAATGATCGAGTTCTACGCGATCCTCGGGCTCCTTATCTCCATCATTCTCGTCTCGGCGGTGCCTGCGCTCAATTATTTGCCCGTGGTCACCGAACCCGCAGCGGCCGCGGTAAGGGCGCTCCTCTGATATGGGAAGGGAAGAGATCCTCTCGCGCATTCTCTCCGACGCGGAGGCGGAAGCCGCGGAGATCGTCCGTGCCGCGGAGCAGCGTGCCGCGGAGATCGTCCGTGCGGCAGAGGACAGCCTTGCCGCCGACCGGGCGGCGGCGGAAGAGGAAGCGCGGGAGCGTGCAAGAAGAATCAAGGAGGGCAGGGCGGCGACGGCACGGCTGGACGGCGCGAAGGTTCTCCTTGCCGAAAAGCGGCGCGTGATCGACGGGGTCTACCTGCGCGCGCTCTCTTCGCTCCTTGCGCTCGAAAAACACGAAAGCCTTCTCCTTCTCGGGCGGCTCCTCGAAGAGAACGCCGAAGAGGGGGATGAGATCGTCTTTGCCGAAAATTTCCCCTATGCGGAAGAGGCAAAGGAACTTTCTGTCGTCACAGAGAAACATCTTACGGTTTCCGATAAGCGGTTGCCCATCAAGGGCGGCTGCATTCTGCGCGGAAAAGTATGCGATACCGATCTCTCCTATCCGGCGCTCCTTGCGGCGGACAGAGAAGAACATCAGGCCGAGATCGCGCTCGCGGTCTTCGGAAAGGCGAAATGACACCCGATACCACGTTCACAAACGGCGTGATCGCCGTCAAAGAGAAAGCTCTTCTGGGCGAAAAGATCCTTCGCTTCCCCGAAATGACGGCGGAAGAGGTCTTGCGCACCCTTTCGGAGAACGGCTTCGGCGGCGGCGCAAGCGGCAGAGAGGGCGTGATCGAGGCGGAGGAGCGCGCGCTCGACGAATTCATCCGCGCATACGCTCCCACCGAGGCGGACAAGGCTTACTTTTTCGCCCCGCGCGACTTTCATAACCTGAAAGCGCTCTCCAAGGCGAAGATCCTCTCCGTAAATGCGGAACGCATGCTCGCACCCGAAGGGCTCCGCACCGTTGCGGAACTGAAAAAAGCGGTCGAAAACGGGGAGCCGCCCGCGCTTGTCTTTGAAGAAGGCGTATCGGGCGCGGAGATCGGCGCAGCGTACGACCGTGAAATGTACGCATATCTCAGGAAGGTCTGCAAGGCACGGGGGACGCTCAGAAAGCTGCTCTTGATCCGTGCGGACATGACCGATCTTCTCACCGCGATGCGGGCGGACGACAGGGAGTATGCCGAAAGCCTGTTCATCGGCGGAACGCTCAAAAAGAAAGTTTACGATAAGATCTTTTCGGAGGACGCCGACAAGCGGGAACATGCGCTCGATAAGACGCCTTACGAAGCGTTTTATAAGGCCTGCCTTGCGGCAAAGAGCGCGGGCGCGCCCTTCACGGAGGCGGAACGCATGCGCGATTCGGTCGGGGAGGAGTATTTCTTCTCTAAACGCTTCGAACTGAGCGGCAAGGAACCCTTTTTGTATTATGTGTTCCGCCGCCGTGCGGAGATCAAAAATGTGAGAATGATCCTCGTCTGTCTCGGCGCGGGCGTTCCCGAAAAAGAGATCAGAAAACGGCTTGTCGGGGTGCGGTGATGCAGGGAAAAATGGCGATCGTCGGCGATGCCGATACGATCATGGTATTTCAGGCGGCAGGGGTATCCACCTTTCCCGTCACGGATGAAAAGGAAGCGCGGGAGACGATCCGAAAGGTCGCCCGCGACTATCCGATCGTATTTTTGACGGAAGAATTTGCGGAGCCCTTGAAGGAGTTTTTGAAGCGTTTTGACGAAGAAGCCTATCCCGTCATTCTGCCCATACCGTCGGGCAAAGGCACGGGCTACGGCGAATCCTTCCTCAAAAGCGCTATGGAACGCGCCTTGGGCGTGGATATTCTGTTCGGAAAGTAATAAGAGACCAACGGCGATTCTTTTCACCGAAAAGAATCGCGTGAACCAAAAAATAACTGCGCGAAGCAGGGTTTCCCTGCGGCAGCGCCCCCAATTTGCGCGACTCTTCGCGCTTGATGTTGGGGGAGCGAATAAGAGGGGGAGATTGATTCCCCGAACGGGCAGATTTCCTCACGGCGATTCTTTTCACCGAAAAGAATCGCGTGAACTTAGCTACGGAGGCATTATGGTAGGTAAAACAGTCAAAGTATCGGGACCGCTGATCGTGGCGGAAAATATGGCGGACTGCAAGATGTATGACGTCGTGCAGGTCTCCGATTTGAAGCTCATCGGTGAGATCATCGAACTCAGGGGGGACAAGGCGTCCATTCAGGTCTATGAAGAGACCTCGGGGCTCGGCCCCGGCGAGGACGTCGTCTCTACGGGCGAACCGCTCTCCGCGGAACTCGCCCCCGGCCTCATTACGGGAATTTTCGACGGGATCCAGCGTCCTTTGACGACCCTCTATTTCCAATATGGCAGCCGTATCTCCCGCGGCGTCTCCGTCAACCGTCTCGACAGGGAGAAGAAATGGCATTTTACGCCGACTGCGAAAGTCGGCGACAGCGTTGTGGCGGGCGATATCCTCGGCGTCGTGCAGGAGACGGAGATCGTGGAGCACAGGATCCTCGTCCCGCACGGCATTGAGGGGAAGCTCCTCTCCATCGAAGAAGGGGACTTCACCATTGAGGAGACGATCGCCCATATCAAAACGGAAAAGGGGGATACCCCCGTCTGCATGCTGCAAAAATGGCCGGTCCGCAAGGGCAGACCGTACCGCGAGAAATTGTCGCCCGACCGTCCCATGGTGACGGGACAGCGGGTCGTCGATACGCTCTTTCCCATCGCCCGCGGCGGCGTTGCGGCCGTCCCCGGTCCCTTCGGAAGCGGGAAGACGGTCGTCCAGCACCAGCTCGCAAAATGGGCGGATGCCGACATCATCGTCTATATCGGCTGCGGCGAACGCGGAAACGAGATGACGGACGTGCTCAACGAATTCCCCGCCCTCAAGGATCCCAAGACGGGGGAGCCGCTGATGAAGCGCACGGTGCTCATTGCGAACACTTCGGATATGCCCGTTGCGGCGCGTGAGGCGTCCATCTACACGGGGATCACGATCGCTGAGTACTTCCGCGATATGGGATATAACGTCGCC
>CANPYD010000097.1 GCA_947587775.1 uncultured Clostridia bacterium | reverse complement strand
TTCTCGCCCGCGAAGATGTGGATCAAGGGGCTCAAAATGCTGCAAAAGCCCATGTGCCACTTCGCGACGCAGTACAACGAGAAACTGCCCTACGACAGCATCGATATGGACTTCATGAACGAAAACCAGGCCGCCCACGGCGACAGGGAGTTCGGCTATATCGTCTCGAGGCTCCGCATGGACAACAAGGTCATCGTCGGCTATTATAAGGACGAGGAAGCCCTCAAAGAGCTTGCGTCGTGGTGCGTCGTTGCGGCGGGCTATGCCTTCTCCAAGACCGTGAAAGTTGCCCGTTTTTCTGATAATATGCGCGACGTTGCCGTCACCGAGGGCGACAAGATCGACGCCCACATCAATCTCGGCTGGCAGGTCGATTACTATCCCATCGGCGACCTTGTGGACTATATCAACGAGGTGACAGAAGCGGAAGTCGACGCGCTCATGGCCGAATATGCGAAGAAGTACACGATGGGCACCGACCGCATCTCCGTCGTCCGCGAACAGGCGAAATACGAGATCGCGATCGAAAAACTCTGCAAGGAAAAGGGCGGCTATATCGGCATTGTCGATCACTTCGGCGCCCTTCACGATATGAACCAGCTCCCCGGGCTTGCCATTCAGGATCTGCAATCCAAGGGCTACGGCTTCGGTGCCGAGGGCGACTGGAAGATCGCGGCGCTCGGGGCGACGATGCAGTATATGGCGGGGCAGAAGGGCACGGGTCTCATGGAGGACTATACCTACGATTTGAAAGACGGGCTCTGCCTCGGCGCGCATATGCTTGAAGTTTCTCCCCAGTTTGCATCGACAAAGCCCGAAATTCAGGTGCACCCCTTGGGGATCGGCGGAAAGAGCGATCCCGCCCGCCTTGTGTTTGAGGGGATCGAAGCGCCCGACGCGATTGCCGTCTCCATGATCGATATGGGCGACAGAATGCGCCTTATCGTTCAGAAGATCTCCCTTGTGAAATATCCCCATCCGATGCCCAATCTTCCCGTCGGCGGCCTGATGTGGAGATATCAGCCCAATTTCAAGGACGGCGTTGCGGCGTGGATCTACGCGGGCGGCGCACATCATACCGTCGTTTCCTCCGTCGTTACGGCACAGCAGATGGTCGATCTCGGTAACATGTGGGGCGTGGAAGTCGTCCTCATCGACGAAAACACGAAGATTGAGACCTTCAAGGAAAAATTGATGTGGTCGGACGCCGTTTGGAAAACGAGAAGATGATCGAAAAATAAGGGGGCGGCGGTTTTCGCCGCCCCGTATTGTAATACTGCGCTTGCCTTCCCCCTCCTTGGGGGGAGGGGGAAGGTGCCCCGTAAGGGGCGGAAGGGGGTAGGGTACCATGTTCTTAAAAAAATATATCTTCGGCGATGCCGCCGTATACTATGTGGAAACTCCCGTTGAGGGGCATGAAAACAGGACGGTCGTCGGGCTCGCCGTCTATCCGAAGGACGCAAAAATCGAGCCCGAGAAACTCTGCTGCGACAGCTTGGTGCAGGTCGCCTTTACGGGGGACGAAGCGCTCATCGACTATACGCTCGGCGTCACCATGCGGAACAGAACTTCCACCCTTTTGCATGTCGAGCGCCAGACGAGGGAGGGGGATACCGTCACGACCGTTCTTTCGGACGGAGACGGGAATACCTATACCCATGTCCTGGAGTATAGTTCCGAAACCGGCGTTTTTACCACCCATGTCCGTTATACCAACCTTTCGGACATGGTGCGCACGCTTGAGATGCTCTCGAGCTTTTCTCTGAGCGGGATCTCCTCGGTTGCGGGCGGCTGTAAAAATACGATGGGGCTGACGCTTACCCGCATGACGAGCGCGTGGTCGCGCGAATGCAGGCTGAAAGCGGAATCCTTCTCCGCCCTCGGCTTTGATATGAGCTGGGCGCGGTACGGCGTGAAGGTCGAAAAATTCGGTCAGATCGGCTCCATGCCCAACCGCGGCTACTATCCCTTTGCAGCGGTGGGAGACGGGGCGTTCTGCCTCGGCGTGCAGATCGAAGCGCCCTATTCGTGGCAGATCGAACTCTATGAGGAAAAGGAGACGTGCGCGCTCTCGGGCGGGCTCGGGGACTTCGAATCGGCACACTGGCGCAAGGAAATTCTCCCCGGTGAGAGCTTCACGACCGACAAAGCCTTTTTCACATTGCAGAAGGATTTCAATGCCGTCTGCAATGCGCTCGTGCACGAGCAAGACAGGCGTCTCACCGTTCCCCAAAGCGAGGAAGAGATGCCCGTCATGTATAACGAGTACTGCGCGACGTGGGGAAACCCCACCGAGGCGCTCATGCTCAGAATGATCGACGCGCTTGCGCCCTTCCCTCAGATCAGATATTTCGTCATTGACAGCGGCTGGTATAAGCCCGAGGACAAGGGCTGGTGCAATGCCATCGGCGACTGGAACATCAACCGCTCGATCTTTCCCGACCTTTCGGTGATTTCAAGGAAGGCGAAAGAGCGCGGCATGAAGGCGGGCATTTGGTATGAGTTCGAGATCGCAGGCAGGGACAGCGAGACCTTTTATAGAGAAGACATGCTCCTGCATCGGGACGGATCTCTTCTCACAAGCAAGAATCGGCGGTTCCTCGATCTGAGGACGGAAGCGGCAGAGTCCTTCCTGCAAGAAAAGCTCCTGCGGCAGCTCCAAGAGAGCGGGTTCGGTTATATCAAAATTGATTATAACGACAACATCGGCGTCGGCTGCGACAGCGAGGACGGCGCCGCACTTGGCGAGGGCGGCAGACAGGTAACGGAAGCGAGCCTCGGATGGCTCACAAAGCTCAAGGACGGGATCGAGGGCCTTGTCATTGAGAATTGTTCCTCGGGCGGGAGCCGTATTGAGCCCAAGCGCATGAATCTGGTCTCCATGTGTTCCTTTTCGGACGCCCACGAGTGCCCGGAGATCCCCCTCGTTGCGGCGAACGTTTCCCGCGTGATCCCCGCCCGCCAGTCTCAGATCTGGGCGGTTTTGAGGGAAAATGAGCCCGACGCGCGCACGATCTATTCTCTCTGCGCCGCCATGATGGGCAGGATCTGCCTTTCGGGAGACATTCTCAATCTCTCCGCAGACAAAATCGCGCTCATCCAAAAAGGACTTGCCTTCTATGAAGCCGTCAAGGAGATCGTGCGGCGGGGGGACATCCTTCTCATCGACAATACCGTCAAATATTACCGTGATCCCAAGGGACGGCAGGTCTATATTAAGGAATGGAACGGGCAAAGGCTCGTGATCGTGCATTTCCTCGACGACGAAAGCGTTGTCAGGCTCGACATGAAGGGGTATGCGCTCACAAGGCAGTATACCGACCTCAAATTTACGGCGGGAGAGACGCTTGAGATCCATGGAGAAACATTCCATGCGGGCGCCTTCCTGCTTCAAAAGGAGAATTGAAATGAAAGAACTCAATAGTTTGCTCTCCGAACGGGGGCAGACGCACATCTTGCGCGGGTTCGATTCACTGAGTATCGATGCCCAGCGAAAGTTTATCGCTCAGATCGAGAATATCGACTGGGATACGGTCGATCTTTGGAAACATCCCGAGGACCTGAGCGGAAAGGGGAAGGTCGAGCCCATCGCGGGGCTCTCCCTC
>CANPYD010000096.1 GCA_947587775.1 uncultured Clostridia bacterium | reverse complement strand
TATCTCACGCGGGTAGAGACCCGCGTTCGGTCACCGTTCGCGCCTCTGATGCGCTCACTCCTGTCGCAACGCGCCAAGGATTATCAATCCTTGGCAGGACGCGTTGCTCCACCCCTTCAAAGGGGGCAGGTCTTTGCCCCCTCCGTGGGAGGGGAGGAGCGGCGCCATGCAGCCCCCTCCGTGGGAGGGGGGTAGGGGGGTGGGGCGAATTCCTAAATCACTGCGCGAAGCAAAACCACGCTTTTGCGGCAGCGCACTCAATTTGTCGAACCCCTTCGACTTATTGTCGTGTGAAACAGAAAGATGGCGGCCGAATTGTAATTACAAGGCAAACGCACTAACCCCTCGCTCGTATTTCTTTTGCGCTTGCGCCGACAAGGCGCAAGCGCAAAAGAAATCGAGCGAAATGATTTCTTACACTCTCGACATGTACTCGCCGGTGCGGGTGTCGATACGGATCGTGTCGCCCTCGTTGACGAACATGGGCACCTGGAAGACTGCGCCCGTTTCTACCTTCGCCGCCTTGGTGACGTTGGTCGCCGTGTTGCCCTTGACGCCGGGCTCCGCCTCGACAACTTTGAGCTCGACAAAGTTTTCGGGCTCGACGGAGAACGCCTTGTCGTAGAGGAAACGCACGGTAACGGTGTCGTTCTCACGGATATAGCGAAGGGCGTCTTCGACCTGCTCGCGGTTGAGGGGAGTCATATTGAATTCATCGTCCATGAAATAATAGAACTCTCCGTCGTTGTAGGAGTAGGTCATCTTCTTCGTTTCGACCTGCGCCGTCTCGAGCTTCGTCGTGGGGTTGAAGGTCTCGTCGGAGAGGACTTGTCCCGTAACGACGTTCTTCAGCGTCGTGCGGACGAACGCCGCTCCCTTGCCGGGCTTGACGTGCTGAAACTCGGTAACGGTGTAGACGCCGCTCTTATATTCGAACGTGGTGCCCTTTCTGATGTCTCCTGCCATAATTTGTGCCATAAAAGTATCTCCTTTATTCCAAAACCAATAAATTTTTCGTTGTTTTGTGCATGAATGAGTAGGTCTTGCCCCCCTTCATATACATGCTGTCTTCAATGCGGATCCCGAGCTTCCCCGCAATATACACGCCGGGCTCATCCGAAAAAACCATGCCGTCCGCGAGCTTTTCTTCGCTCCGCGGCGACAAGACGGGGTATTCGTGGATCTGCAAACCGATCCCGTGCCCGAGAGAATGGGTAAAATACTTGTCGAGCCCATTTTCCCTGAGAAAGTCCCGTGCGAGCGCGTCCCCCTCCCGCCCCGTCATGCCTGCGACGAGGCGTTCCCTGACGAGTTCATGCGCCGTGAGAACGCAACCGTAGATCTTTTTGAATTCTTCATGCCGGCCGTCGTCGCCGAAGAGGAAGGTACGGGTGATGTCCGAACAGTACCCTTTGACCTTGCAGCCGAAGTCGATGAGGACGGGATCGCCGAAGCGGAGCTTGGTGTCCCCCGTCTCGTAGTGCGGGACGCTCCCGTGGGCGCCGAATGCGCAGATCGTATCAAACGACGTCCCGCTCGCCCCGCGCTTTCTCATATTGTATTCGAGAAGGGCGGCGGTCTCGTTTTCCGTCATGCCCTCTTTGAGCTCCGTGAGAAGTTCGAGAAAAGCCTCTTCCGCGATGTCGCAAGCCGTTTGGATGAGAGAGAGCTCTTCTTCGGATTTCACGATCATCGCCTGCTTCAGGGCGGGCATGCAATCGACGAGCGTATGCGCTTTTTTGAGCCGTTCGTAAGTAGCGGCGTCCGTAAACGGGAAGGGCACGCCGAGCGTCTTTTTCCCCGCAATCAGGTCCATCGCCTCGGGATAGGCGCCCGCCACGACTTCGATCCCGCTGCCTTGGAGCTCCTTCTCCGCCGCCTCGAAGTAGCGCGGATCGGCGACAAATTTGCAGCTTTTCCCGTCGAGAATGACGTAGCCGTCCGTCGAGGAAAAGCCCGTCAGGTATTTCCTGAGGAAATCGCACTCGATATAAAGGGCGTCCGCCCCCGCATTTTCGTATATTTTGCGCAATTTTTCCTTGCTCATAGCCATATTATACCAAATCAGGGGGCAATAGTCAACGATTTTTTACAAGAATGCTTGAAAAACGCCCTTCCCGCCCTTGCGGGGGACGTCCTTATTCTTCTCCGCCGAAGCGCTCCGATGCTTGTTTGTACATCTCCTTCATCGCCATGGCGTCCTCGGTCTGCGTTCCCGCGGATTCCGAAACGATGTAGGGTTCGAGGTTCAGGCGGACGAGCGCCCTTGCGAGGGGTTCAAATTCGGGTCCGAAGACGGTATCTTCAAAGGTAAGGTGCCGTATCTCCCCCTTCGCCCCGTACTGGATCTTGGAAAAATGCACATGAAAGTGCTTCATGCGCTCATAGCCGAGTGCGTCGATGAGGTACTCGAGGCGCTCGCTATAATCCCGTTCCGTCCTGAGGCTCCCCTGCTCGCGGGCGTTGACGTGCCCGAAGTCCACACAGGGAATGAAGACAGGATCGGTTTTGCAGATCTCGGCAATCTCCTCCACGGTGCCGATCTGGGCGATCTTGCCCAGGGTTTCGGGACAGAAGATCATATCTTCGAGCCCGTTTTGATAGATGAGATCCCGCAAAATCCCGATCCTTTTCAAAGTACGGGAGAACGCCGCGTCGCGCGTCTCCTTCCCCTGTGTGGCGGGATGAAAGACGATGCGTCTTCCCCCCATCGCACGCGCCGCCCTTGCGCTGTCGAGGACGTATCCGTAGGATTTTTCCGCCATCTCGTCGTCAGGATTGGCGAAATTGATAAAATAGGGCGCATGGACGGAGATCTCTATCTCCGCCTCGTCAAACGCCTTGCGCACGCTCTCCGCCTTCTGTCCGGAGATACGGACGCCGCGCCCGAAGGAATATTCGAAGCAGTCGAGTCCGTGCTCCTTTACAAACAGAGCGGACTGTTCCGTGTGTTCATAGCCCGCGGCATAAAAACTTTCGCAGTTGCCGCTCGGTCCGAATTTGATCATTGGTACCTCTCTTTTAACCTTGCAATGTCCTTTTGAAGCTGTGCTTTGAGGGCATCCGCTCCCGAAAATTTTTGAATGGGACGGAAAAGTTCTGTGGGATAGACCTGCACGGTGCTCCCGTAGAGATCTCCCGAAAAACCGTCGAGATATGCTTCGATCTTGCGCTCTTCGACGCCGAACGTGGGACGGGCGCCGATGTTTACGATCGTCGGATAGCTGCCCTGCGGCGTCGCGCAAAGACCTCCGTAGACTCCGTCGGGCGGAAGGAGTTTCTCCGCGGGAACGGAAAGGTTCAGCGTGGGAAAGCCGTATGTACGCCCCACAGCTCTTCCGTGCTCCACAACGCCCTGTACAAAATACGCCCCGCCGTAAAAATCCTCCGCCGCGGAATAGAGGCAGGCGTTCAGACGGGGCAGATCGCCATGTTTCAAAAAATCCTTACAGGCGGACGCGGAGAATTTGTGCGCCGTTCCGTGCTTCTCCGCAAGATCCCCTACCGTATGAAGGACATGGACGGGACAGGGAAGGAGCTTTTTTAAGAGCGCGGGCGTGCCCGCGGCGTCTCTGCCGAAGCGAAAATCCTCGCCGCAATATACCGCGCCCACGTTGAAGCGGGAAAAGAACGCTTCGAGAAACTCC
>CANPYD010000095.1 GCA_947587775.1 uncultured Clostridia bacterium | reverse complement strand
AGAGAGGGAAGTACACGGAGGTTGATATGAAGCGAATCGGATTACTCACAAGCGGCGGCGACGCACCCGGCATGAATGCCGCGATCAGAGCCGTCGTACGCACAGCCATTTATTTCGGCATGGAAGTATACGGCATTGAGCGCGGCTACGCGGGACTTATCGAGGACAATATGAGGCAGCTCGAAATGCGTTCTGTCTCCGATATCGTCCAAAGGGGCGGCACAATGCTCCGCACGGCGAGATGCCTTGAAATGCTCACCAAAGAGGGGCAGAAGCAGGCGGTCGCAACGCTCGAAAGAAGGGGGATCGAGGGACTTGTCGTCATCGGCGGCGACGGATCCTTCCGCGGGGCGAAGTGCCTGACGGAGGACTACGGGATCCCGACGATCGGTATCCCCGGCACCATCGATAACGATCTGCAATACACGGATTACACGCTCGGCTTCGATACGGCGGTCAATACCTGCCTCGAAGTCATCAATAAGCTCCGCGATACCATGAATTCGCACGAACGCATTTCCGTCGTCGAGGTCATGGGACGCCATTGCGGGGATATCGCTCTCTACGCAGGCATTACGTCGGGCGCGGAGATCATCGTCGTGCCCGAGATCGCATTCGATCTCGAGGACATCGTCATGCGCATCAACCGTTCCCGCGCGAACGGCAAGCATTCGAACATCATTGTCGTGGCGGAAGGGGCGTGCGGCGCGGACGAATTTGCCAAAAAGTTGCAGGAAGTTACCACCTACAACGTCCGTGCAACCACCATCGGACACATCCAGCGCGGCGGGTCGCCTTCCATGGCGGACAGAATGCTCGCAGCGCAGTTCGGCAACAAAGCCGTGCGCCTTCTCAAGGACGGCATCGGAAACCGTGTCGTCGGTATCCATAAAAACGAGATCATCGACATGGACATCATCGAGGCAGTCTCCATGAAAAAGAAGTTCAATTATGAGCTCTACGAGACGCTTCAGATGATTTCCATGTAATTGAAGGACGGCTCAGGGTCGGCTTCCGCAGCGGAAGCAAAATGGGGGGAGAAATGATTTTAACAGTCTGCATGAGTCCGAGCGTAGACGTCACGATCGAGCTTGATTCGCTCAACATCGGAAAAATCAACGTCGTCAGATCCAAGACGCTGTCTTTTACCGGGAAGGCGCTCAATGTCGCGATCGGCGTTGCCCGTCTCGGTGCCGAAGCGTTCGCCACCGGGTTTATGTACAATGAAAACGGTCAGATGTTTGAGCATGCGCTCGACAAGGAAGGCGTCCGCTTCTCTTTCGTCTGGAACAACGGCCGCGTGCGCGAAAACTATAAATGTATCGACAAACGCTCCATGCTCACCGAGATCAACGATATCGGCGGCCGCGTGGAGGGGGAAAAGCTGGTCGAGCTTCTCCGCATGATACAGGGATTTTCGGCGCGGTCGGCAGTCACCGTCATTTCGGGGAGCCTTCCCCGCGGCGTGGACGACAGCTACTACCGCGATCTCTTCCGCGCCGTCGATCCGCATTCGCTTAAAATCGTGGATACGGAGGGCGGGCGGCTCTTTGCCGCTTTAGAGGCAGGCGTCGATCTCGCGAAGCCCAACCTCGAAGAACTCGAAAATACGCTCGGCCGAAAACTGAAAACGAGAGCGGAGATGCTTTCGGGTTGCAGGGAGCTTCTGGACCGCGGCGCAAAGATGGTGCTTCTCTCCCTCGGACGGGACGGCGCGATCATCACGGACGGGACAAAGAATTATTATTGTAAGAGTATCAACGTCGCCGTCAATTCCACGGTCGGCGCGGGCGACGCGATGGTCGCCGCCGCTGCAAACATGATGCAGCAGGGCGCAGAGCTGCGGGATATCCTGCGCGCGGGCGTCGCCGCAGGCACGGCGGCTGTCACGACGTTCGGCACGATCTCTTTCGCGAAAGAGAAGTACGAAGAGATCTTTTCCAACGTGAAAGTGACCGAGATCTGAGCGGTTCGGCGGCGGGCATTCTCAATCTTTTATAATCCTTTGAGCGTGTAACACAGGCGCCGAATGTTTCATGAAAAAATTCAACATATTTCGACATAACCACAAGATATTGTGATGAAAGAAAAATTTTTATCAAAATCTTGTGCCCAAACAGTTGACAACTTTCAATATATGGTGTACAATAATAGCGTTCCCTTCGGGGAACGCTTTTTGCCTGTAAGACGGGCGGGAAATCTACAAAGTGCAAGAGGAGCGGGGAAATGAAAATCATCAAAAGGAACGGTACGGAAGTTTCATTCGATATCGAAAAGATCGTGAATGCGATCAGAAAAGCGAACAATGAAGTAAGCGAGGACAACCGTCTTACCGAAGAGCAGATCGGGGAGATCTCCGAAAAAGTGAAGTCTCTCGCGAACGACCTCAACCGTGCGGTCAGCGTCGAGGAGATTCAGGATTTCGTTGAAAACCAGATCATGGATCACAAGGCGTTTGCCGTTGCGCGCAAGTATATCACATACCGCTATTCGCGCGCCCTCGTCCGCAAATCCAATACCACGGACGAGAGGATCCTCACGCTCATCGAATGCAACAACGAGGAAGTCAAGCAGGAAAATTCCAACAAAAATCCCACCGTCAACTCCGTTCAACGCGACTATATGGCAGGGGAGGTCAGTAAGGATCTTACCCGCCGTCTCCTTTTGCCGCGCGACATCGTGGAAGCGCATGAGCAGGGGCTCATTCACTTCCATGACGCCGATTATTACGCCCAGCATATGCACAACTGCGATCTTGTGAACCTTGAGGACATGCTCCAGAACGGCACCGTGATCTCGGGGACGTTGATCGAAAAGCCGCATTCTTTCTCGACGGCCTGCAATATCGCGACGCAGATCATCGCGCAGGTCGCCTCCAACCAATACGGCGGACAGTCGATCTCCCTTACCCATCTCGCTCCCTTTGTAGACATCAGCCGCCAAAAGATCCGCGCCGAGGTTGCGGAGGAACTGGCCGATGTGGGCGTCATGGAAGATACCATTGCCCGCATTGCGGAAAAACGTCTGCGCGACGAGATCAAGAAGGGGATCCAGACGATCCAGTATCAGGTCGTGACGCTCCTTACCACGAACGGACAGGCGCCCTTCGTGACGGTCTTCATGTATCTCGGCGAAGCGCGCAACGAAAGGGAGCGCGAGGATCTCGCCATGATCATCGAAGAGACCCTGAACCAGCGCATCATGGGCGTCAAGAACGAGACGGGTGTTTGGGTCACGCCCGCATTCCCCAAGCTCATCTATGTCCTTGAAGAGGACAATATCCGTGAGGGGAGCAAATACTTCTATCTCACCGAGCTCGCCGCAAAGTGCACCGCAAAACGCATGGTGCCCGACTATATTTCCGAAAAGAAGATGCTTGAATATAAGGTCGACCGCAACGGCGAAGGGCACTGCTATACCTGCATGGGCTGCCGCAGCTTCCTTACGCCCTATGTGGACGAGAACGGCAAGCCGAAGTATTACGGAAGGTTCAACCAAGGGGTCGTCACGATCAATCTTGTCGACGTCGCCCTTTCCTCGGGGGGAGATAAGGAGAAATTCTGGAAGATCTTCGATGAACGCCTCGATCTCTGCTACCGCGCGCTTCTCTGCCGCCACAACCGCCTGAAGGGAACGCTTTCCGACGCCGCGCCCATTCTTTGGCAGTACGGC
>CANPYD010000094.1 GCA_947587775.1 uncultured Clostridia bacterium | reverse complement strand
CGCGACAGGAGCGCTGGCAGCGCGACGTGCTTTGCGGCGGTCCCTGCCGCCCAAAGCGCTTAGGCGGGGAAACCCCGTCACGCGCAGTAATTGAGAAGCGTGCCCACCTCAGTCACCTGCGGTGACAGCTCCTCCTTGGGAGGAGCCATGAAGACCCCGCCACGCGCCGTGATTTGGAAATGTTTCGTTCATTTCTTTGCTCGCCCCGCTCGCTCCGCACAAGGCCTACCCCCTCAAAATCAAAACAGGAGACAAAATGAAAATTCTCTTTGCGGGCACGCCCGAATTTGCGGTGGAGCCCCTCGTACAGATCCATACACAGTTCGGCGTCGCCGCCGTTCTCACCCAGTCCGACAAGCCGCAGGGGCGCAAGGGCGTTCTGACGCCCCCGCCCGTAAAGGAGACGGCGCAGTTTCTCGGGATCCCCGTTTTGCAGCCCGTACGGCTCAGAGACAGCGTTTCCCTCTTGAAAGAGGTCGGCGCCGATCTCATGATCACCTGCGCATACGGGCAGATTCTGACGCAGGAAGCGCTCGACTGCTTCCCCAAAGGGGTATGGAATATCCATGCATCCCTTCTTCCCGCCTACCGCGGCGCGGCGCCCATTGCCCGTGCGCTCATCGACGGCTGCCGCGAGACGGGCGTCACCATCATGAAGACGGAACTCGGGCTGGACACGGGGGACATGCTTCTTTCCGGACAGACGCCCATCTATGACAGCGACACCTGCGGCACCCTCGAAGATCGGCTCTCCCGCCTCGGCGCGGAGCTTATCGTGAAGGCGATCCCCATGATCGAAGGGGGAGCGGCCCTCACAAAACAGGGAGAGGGCTTTGTCTGCAAAAAAGTACAGCGTACCGAGGTCGATTTTGAAAAGAGCGCACGCGAAGTGAGCTGCCTCATCCGCGGGCTCTCGCCTTCCCCCTTCGCCTATGCGAAGATCGGGGAGCTCATCCTGAATTTCTGGTATGCGGAGGAAGTTTCCTGCGATACGATTGTCTCCGCAGGCACGGTGCTTGACGCTTCCCCCAAGGGGGGACTCGTCGTGAAGTGCGGCGAAGGTGCGGTGCGGATCGACGAATTGCAGCCCGCGGGCGGGAGAAGAATGTCCGCGCGCGACTTCCTCAACGGAAGAAAGATCAAAGAGGGACAGTGTTTTGACAAACCCGTTTTATGACCCCTATGTCGTTCTGACGAAAGTATACTCGGACGGGGCGCATTTGAAGATCGCCCTTGCGGAGACGCCGCTCGAGGAATTGCACCGCGCCCGCACGGTAAAGACGGTCTACGGCGTCCTCGAGCACGACGGGTATCTCTCCCTCTGCATCCGCACCTTTTGCGAGAAGACCCCCAAGAGCGCCGTGCGGATCGTCCTGAAGATCGCCCTGTATCACCTCATTTTTTTGGAAAAACCGCGCTATATGGTGACGGATACCGCCGTTGACCTTCTCAAAAAGCTCGGGAAAGGGGGCGCGGCGGGCTTTGCGAACGCATTTCTCAGGCGGTTCGAGATATCCGCCGTGCATCTTCCCGCGGGGGACGAAGGGCTCTCCGTCGAGAGCAATTTCCCGCTCTTTGCAATTAAAACGCTTCGGGAGAGGTACGGCAGCCGCGCCGAGGACATCGTGCGCGCAAAGAGCCGCGGCGTATCCGTCCGCTTCGTGCGGAATATGGAGAACTAGCTCGGAAGCGGGCATCTCGATACGCCCTTTCCCGATCTGAAAATTTTCGAAAAATTCACGCGGGACGAGGGATTCGACCGTGGTGATTATACCTTCCAATCGGTGGGGAGCGTTGCGATCTGCTCCGTCGTGGAGCCGTGCGGGGAGTTTCTCGACGCATGCGCCGCCCCCGGAGGCAAGAGTGTGCTTCTGAGCGGAAAATGTGATCATGTCACGGCTTGCGAGCTTCACCCGCACCGCGTTTCGCTCATCGAAAGCTATGGAAAGCGGATGGGCGTCGGGAATGTCGACGCCGTGCAGAAGGACAGTTCCCTGTTCGACCCCGCATGGGAGAACACCTTCGACGGCATTCTGTGCGACGTCCCCTGTTCGGGGCTGGGCACGGTCGCGGAGAATCCCGACCTCGCCCTGAGGAAGTGCGAAGAGGATCTCATCGGGCTCGGACGCGTCCAGCTCGCGATCCTTGCAAATTGCGCCCGCTATCTCAAAAAGGGCGGCGTGCTGTACTATTCGACCTGCTCCGTTCTCCCTTCCGAAAACGACGGGATCGTCCGAAAATTCCTGGAGGCAGCAGTGGGGTATACTGCGGAGGAGACGGACTGTCCGCTCCCCCATGAAAAGACCGCCTACGGGCTGCAATTTTTGCCCGATACGGCATACGGGGCGGGGTTTTACGTCGCGAAGCTGAGGAGAAAGGCATGAAAAAGGTATTGCAGGATCATAGCTTCGGGGAGCTTTCCGAACTCGTCGCGGCGGCGGGAGAAAAGCCCTTCCGCGCGAAACAGCTCTTCGAGGGGCTCATGCAGGGGAAAGCGATCTCCGCGATCCCCGTCTCTCCCGCGCTCAAAGAGAGGCTTTCAGAGGAGTATGAGGACGAGCCTGTCAAAATTTTCAAGACTTTTGTCTCTGAAGATGGGACGAAAAAGTATCTCTTCCTGCTTGCGGACGGCAATATCGTCGAAGGTGTCCTCATGAAATACAAGTACGGCAACACGCAGTGCGTTTCGACGCAGGTGGGTTGCAGGATGGGATGCAAGTTCTGCGCTTCCACCTTGGGCGGCAGGGTGCGCGACCTCACGGCGGGGGAAATTTTGGGGCAGATCCTCACGGTCAACCGCGCCGAGGGCGGGAACCTGAAGGAGCGCGCCGTGACGAACGTCGTGCTCATGGGGAGCGGCGAACCCTTTGATAATTACGACAACGTCCTCAAGTTTTTACGCCTTGTCACGGCGGAAGGGGGGATCCGCATCAGCGCAAGGAATATCTCCCTCTCCACCTGCGGGCTTGTGCCCGAGATGAGAAGATTCGCGGAGGAAAATATCCCGCTCAATCTGACGGTCTCGCTTCACGCCGTCACGGACGAGGAGCGGCAGCGCACGATGCCCATCGCGAACAAATACAAGATTGCGGAGATCCTCGACGCTTGCGCTTACTATTTCGAAAAGACGGGGCGGCGGTACATCTTCGAATACAGCCTCATCGCGGGGGAGAACAGCGACGAGGCGCACGCGCTCGCCCTTGCCGCGCTCCTGAAGGGGAAGCCCTGCCATGTCAACCTCATCCGACTGAACGAGGTCGAGGAGCGGGATCTCAAAACGACGTCCGAAAAGGACGCCTACCGCTTTTTGGGTTTCTTGGAAAAGCAGGGCATTTCGGCAACCCTCCGCCGCAGCATGGGTTCTGATATCGCAGGCGCGTGCGGACAACTGAGAGCGAAGTTTATTTCGTAAATTTCTTTATGATTTGAGCGCCCTGCGGGCGGCATATCAAGGTCAAAGAAATTTACGAGGGGTTAGTGCGTTTGCCTTGTAATTACGATTCGGCCGTCCCTTTTCTGTTTCACACGACATGAAGTCGAAGGGGTTCGGCAAATTGAGTGGAGTTGCGCCGCGACTCCTCTCCCACGGAGGGGGCAAGACCTGCCCCCTTTGAAGAGGTGGAGCAACGCGTCCTGCCAAAGATTGGTAATCTTTGGCGCGTTGCGACAGGAGTGCCCCGCGCGCATTCTTATT
>CANPYD010000093.1 GCA_947587775.1 uncultured Clostridia bacterium | reverse complement strand
CTCCTGTCGCAACGCGCCAAAGATTACCAATCTTTGGCAGGACGCGTTGCTCCACCCCTTCAAAGGGGGCAGGTCTTTCGGCTCCACTACAAGGGGAGCCAAGGGGGGAGCCGAGGGAATCGCGGAAAGGGAAAAGCGAGAAATGCTTGACAATCACTTTTTACGACATTATAATAGATGCATCCTTAATTTTCACGGAGGTTTCACAATGATCTGCAATACCTGCGGGGCGGAAAACCCCGAGGAAGCCGTTTACTGCATGCAGTGCGGCAACCGTCTGGACGGAAAGAAAGTCTGTCCGAAATGCGGCGGGCTCGTCGACGGCGCAGCGAATTTCTGCATGATCTGCGGATATCGCTTCTCTGCTCCCGCTACCGCCATTACTCCTCCCTCCCCGACAACTTTACCTGCGGACGCGCTCGCAGCGGCGCCCGTCCCGGTCTTTGAGGCTGTTCCCGCGGACGATGCTCCTGCCGAAGCGCCGAACAAGAAGTCCGTTTTCAACATTCTCGGGATTTGCGGCGGAGCAATGGCGCTCGTTTCCGTCTTCTTCTCGCTCATCTTCGTCTTCTGCATCGGGCTGAGTCTCACAAACGGCAGAACATCGGAAGGCAATATGATGATCTACGACTACTTCTACAAAGTCTACGACAACATCGGCGCAGTCCTTTCGATGTATACGAAGGACACGGGGCCCCTGGAAGCATCGCTCTATACCCCTGCTGTGATCTGTACCATTGTGGCCTCGCTCGCCTTCCTGGCCGTCCCCACGTTCACGGCGTTTGCAGGCGTCTTCTTTGCGAAGCAAATGCGTGACGGCAAGAAACGTCCCTTTTTCGTGTGCGCCGTAGCGGCCTATGCGAGCTTCCTCGTCGCTGCCTGCACGATTTACGCTTTCTCCTCGGCGGGAGTGGGAGGCAGCTCCCTCTCGTCGTCGCTTGCCTCTTCGGAGATCTCTTTCTCCTTCAACGGCGCAACGACCGCGGGGATCGCTCTCGGCGGAGTCTTCCTGGGGCTCGCCACTGCCCTTCTCGCCGCCTCCCGCGGAAAGGAATTCGTGAAGCCCAAGACGATCGTGACGACCGCCATCGCCCTCGTCTGCATCATTCCCATCGTCCTCGGGTTCCTGTTTACCAAACAGCCCCAGATCACGGCGACCTATGCTTCGGGCAGCTCCGACGTCTATATCGACATCAATGCGATCACGGCATGCTCCGTCATCGGGATCATGTACATCAACAATGTCCAGCTTGCGACGCCCTTCGGGGAACTCACCGTTGCCGTCCTCGCGGCGATTTTGCAGATCTGCATTCTCGTCTTGCTGGCGGTGGTATTCATCCGTACGCTCCGCGCGATCGCGCAGGAAAAGAAATCCTCGGGGATCGTTCTCTCCGCCGTGCTTTCGGGCGCCAGCATCCTGAATCTCGTTCTGAACATCGTCTTTCCCTTCCTGTTTGATTCGTACGTATTCCAGGACTCGACGTCCGTGCTGTCCTATTCGTATGTAGCGCCCATTGTAGTGCTCATCATGGCGCAGCTCATCCTCATCGCATCCATCGCAAATAAAATCGTTGGAAAGAAGATAAACTGACATTCATACAGCAAAAAAGGCGTTCCCCGAACGGGAACGCCTTTTTGATTGCAATTTTACTTGTTCATGCCCTCTTGGACGGCGACCGCCACAGCGACCGTCGCGCCGACCATGGGGTTATTGCCCATGCCGATGAGCCCCATCATCTCGACGTGCGCGGGAACGGACGAGGAACCCGCGAACTGCGCGTCGGAGTGCATTCTGCCCATCGTATCCGTCATGCCGTAGCTGGAAGGGCCCGCCGCCATGTTGTCGGGGTGGAGCGTTCTGCCCGTGCCGCCGCCCGAAGCGACGGAGAAGTACTTCACGCCGTTCTCAACGCACCATTTCTTATAGGTACCCGCAACGGGATGCTGGAAGCGGGTGGGGTTCGTCGAGTTGCCCGTGATGGACACGCCGACTTTTTCGAGTTTCATGATCGCCACGCCCTCGGGAACGTTGTCCGCGCCGTAGCACTTGACTTTCGCGCGGGGACCGTCCGAATAAGGAACTTCCTTGGTGACGGTGACCGTCTCGGTATAGGGATCGAACACCGTTTCGCAATAGGTAAAGCCGTTGATCCTCGAAATGATGAATGCGGCGTCCTTGCCGAGGCCGTTCAGAATGACGCGGAGCGGGTTCTTACGAACTTTATTCGCGTTCATCGCAATGGAGATCGCGCCTTCCGCCGCGGCGAAGGATTCATGCCCCGCGAGGAAGCAGAAGCACTCCGTCTCTTCGGAAAGGAGCATCTTGCCCAAATTCCCATGGCCGAGGCCCACTTTGCGGTTTTCCGCAACGGAGCCGGGGATACAGAACGACTGGAGCCCGATCCCGATCGCCGCCGCTGCGTCGGCTGCCCTGGTGCAGCCCTTTTTGATGGCGATCGCCGCGCCGACGGTATACGCCCAGACCGCGTTTTCAAAGCAGATGGGCTGGGTGCCGCGCACGAGCTTATCGCAATCCACCCCTTTGGCGAGGGTGATGTCTCTGCATTCCTCGACAGAAGAGATGCCGTATTCTTTCAGAACGCCGTTGATCTTATCGATCCTTCTTTCATAACCTTCGAACAATGCCATGACGAACCTCCTTATTCCTTGCGAGGGTCGATGTACTTCACCGCGCCCTGATCTTCGGCGAATCTGCCGTAGTGCCCCATCGCCTTTTCCCATGCCTCGTTGGGCGTGAGCCCCTTCTTGATGAAGTCGGTCATCTTGCCCAAAGAGACGAATTCGTACCCGATAACTTCGCTGTTCTTATCGAGCGCAAGGCGGGTGACGTAGCCCTCCGCCATCTCGAGATAGCGGACGCCCTTCGCGGCGGTCCCGTACATGGTACCCACCTGCGAGCGGAGCCCCTTGCCGAGATCTTCGAGCCCGGCGCCGACGACGAGCCCGTCGTCCGAGAACGCGGACTGCGTTCTTCCGTAAACGATCTGCAGGAAGAGTTCGCGCATGGCGGTGTTGATCGCGTCGCACACAAGGTCGGTGTTAAGCGCTTCCAGAATCGTCTTATGCGGCAGGATCTCCGCTGCCATGGCGGCAGAATGGGTCATGCCCGAGCAGCCGATCGTCTCCACGAGAGCCTCCTGAATGACGCCGCCCTTGACGTTGAGGCTGAGTTTGCAGGCGCCCTGCTGGGGAGCGCACCAGCCCACGCCGTGGGTGAAGCCGCTGATGTCGGTGATCTGCTTTGCGCATACCCATTTTCCCTCTTCGGGAATGGGAGCGGGGTCGTGCTTCGGACCTTTCGCAACGCAGCACATCTCTTCCACTTCGCGTGAATATTGCATTTTGAATCCCTCCATTAAAATTTCTTTTTCGAAAATCGCGTTTTCTATTGTACCATATCTTTCCGCATTCTGCAAGAGCAGAACAGCAAAAATTTAAGAATTTTACGGGACATGGGCTTTTAGGGTGAGCAATGATTCTAATTCGTCATCCTGAGCCGCCGCTGACAAAAGCGGCGTGTCGAAGGATCACCGCAGTATAAATAAAGTGATGGTTCGACTACGCTACTTCGCGCCAAGGGGATAACGCGTCATCCCGCCCCGCGCGCATGCCCCCTCCCGAGGAGGGGGGCAGGGGGGTGGGCAACGATGCGGCGTCATCCCGCCCCGCGCGCATGCCCCATC
>CANPYD010000092.1 GCA_947587775.1 uncultured Clostridia bacterium | reverse complement strand
GAGTCGCGCAGCCCCACCCCTTGCTTCCCCTCTTAGGGGAAGTACCCGCGCAGCGGGGGATAGGGTTTTTGAGAACCCCTCAGTCGCGCAGGGGCAGCGCGCCAGCTCAGGCGGAAAAGGCTCCAAGAATAGAACGGTCGCCTTTTCCCGCCATCCCTAAGGAAGGACCCTACAAGGGGCGCCGAGAGCCCCTCATCCGTCACGGCTTGCGCCGTGCCACCTTCCCCCCCCCAGAGTGGGGAAGGCAAGAAACCCTCATTATGCGTGTTACGGAAACCCTCCTTGTCGGAGATTACAAGATCGTTCAGGATACCGAGCTCTACCGCTTCACGTCGGACGCGGTGCTTTTGTCGCGCTTTCAAAAGGCGAAAAAGGGGGAGCGCGTCGCCGACTTCTGTGCGGGCAGCGGCATTGTGGGACTGCATTTCTATGCCGAAAACCGCGGGATCGCTTCCGTCACCCTCTTCGAAATGCAGCGCGAACTCGCCGAGATGAGCAGGGAGACCGTAGAACTCAACCATCTCGAAGACGTCTTCACGGTGGAAAACATGCGGGTGCAGGACATCCCGCCCCGCTATACCGAATATTTTTCGCTCATTCTGTGCAATCCTCCCTATGAGAGAGGGGGATTTGAACCCGCCGACGAACAAAAGGCGCTCTGCCGCAAGGAGATCGCGCTCACCCTCGGGGAACTCGCCGAACACGCCCGCCGCTGCCTCAGATTCGGCGGAAGGTTCTCCCTCGTCCACCGTGCGGACAGGCTCGCCGAGGTGATCTATACCCTGCACGACTGCGGGCTGGAACCCAAGCGGATCCGTCTCGTTGCGGGAAAGGCGGGGGACGCGCCCTATCTCGCGCTCATCGGCGCCGTAAAAGGGGGAAAGAAGGGGGTCGAAGTCCTTCCGCCCCTCATCAACGATCTGAAAGGGATATAATATGATAGAATTCGTCGCAACGCCCATCGGCAATCTCAAGGACATCACGCTCCGCGCCCTCGAGGCGCTCAGAAGCGCGGACGTCATCTTCTGCGAGGACACCCGCCACACCTTGAAGCTTCTCACCGCCTATGAGATCAAAAAGCCGCTCTTCGCCTGCCATAAGTTCAACGAGCGCGAGGCGGCGGAAAAGGTCATAACCATGTCCGAAGAGGGCAGGCATGTCTGCATCGTCTCGGACGCGGGCATGCCCCTGATCTCCGACCCAGGGTGGGTCGTCTGCCGCATGCTGCGCGAGAAAAACGTGCCGTATACCGTGCTCCCCGGGGCGAACGCCGCGCTCTCGGCGCTCGTCCTCTCCGCCCTTCCCGCAGAGCGCTTCACCTTCGTCGGTTTTCTTCCCGAAAAGCGCAAGGAGCGGGAAGAACTCCTCTCCCGCTATCAAAATGCCCGCGAGACCCTCCTCTTCCATAGTGCCCCGCAGGACGTCGACCGCGACATTGCCGATCTCTACGACGTTTTGGGAGACCGTGAGGCGTGCGTCGTCCGCGAGATCACCAAGATCCACGAGAGCGCCGAACCTTTCCGCCTCGCGAATGGGCTGCAAGGGGAAAAACGGGGCGAATATGTGCTCGTTGTCGCGGGGGCGGAGGGGGAAGAAAACCCCCTGCTTGCGCTCTCCCCGCGGGAGCATGTTTCCCATTATATGGCGGAGGGCATGGAGAAAAAAGAGGCAGTGAAGCGCGCTGCCCGCGACAGGGGCGTTTCCAAGAGCGAGATCTACAAGGATACACTGGATCTGTAATTCCGCGGCGCCGCCGCATCCAAAAAAATCCGCAAAAAAAGTCAAATAGGGTTGCAATTACAGGCGGAATTTGCTATAATCTGCTTATGCTGACAGCCGCCTTCCCGAAACTGGAAAATCTGAAGTGCACGCGATTTTTGCGTGCTTTTTTCCGTTCGGCGTATTATCCCTTCCTCGTGGCGGCGCTCATGGCTGTCTCGGAACTCTTCGCGCTCGAGCTCCCCGTCTATTACATATATCTGTTTTTCGGGGTTCTTTGCATCCTTTTCTGCGAGGATACGCTCGGCGTCCTGCCCATTGCCTGCTGCGGCTATATGACCTTTTCCCCGCAGAACAATCCCGGCAGATTCCCCGATACAACGGCATTTGCGGATCCCAAAGTTTTGCTCTCGCTCGTCATAGTGCTGATTATCGCAGGGATCGTGCTCCTCGGGCGGCTCGTGCAGTGCATTCTTCTGGGGCGCCGCGGCACACCCCGCCTTACGACGGGCTTTCTCGCACTCGGCGTCGCCTACATCCTCGCGGGGGCGTTTTCGGGATATTATGCGCTCAATACCGTCTTTTACGGCTTCGTGCAGATCCTCGCCCTCGCGTTTTTCTATTTTTACTTCTTCTTCACGGTGGATTGGGAGAAGGCGGACAAGCGGTATATCTTCTTCATCATGACGGCGGTCGCGGCGGGGCTCTTTGCGGAGATTGTGGGAATGTATTTCCAGTCCGGCATCCTCACCGCCGAATATCCCGACAGAACGATGCTCTACACGGGCTGGGGGATCTATAACAACGTAGGGGGCATGATGGCGATGTGCATGCCCGCGCCCTTCTATTTTTCTCTGAAAGTGAGGAAGAACGGCTGGCTGTTTTCCCTTCTCGCCTGCGTCTATATGCTCGGCGTGATCCTGACGCAGAGCCGCAGCGCGATCGTCTGCGGGGGAGTCATATTTTGCGTCGCCGCCGCCATCGTCCTTTTCAAAACGCGGGGGAAGGAGCGCATCATCAACGCCGCTCTCTTCGGCGTGTTTATCGCGGCGCTCACCGTCGCCGTGATCCTGCTCCGCAACAACGTCTCGTCTCTCTTTACGAGCCTTTTCAGTATAGATATGAACGACAACGGCAGGTTCGGGATCTATAAGAATTGCCTCAAAATCTTCCGCGAATATCCCATCTTCGGCAAAGGATTTTATCGTACCCCCGGAGCCGTGATGACAAATGACGGTGAGATGCATTTCGTCTTCCCGGACACCGCGTCCGATCTCGGCTTTATTCCCGCCCGTGCACACAATACGATCATGCAGCTCCTCGCGAGCGGCGGGATCTTCGCCCTTGCCGCGTATCTTTTCCACAGAGTGCAGACGGTCATTCTGCTCTTCCGGAACCCGACGGCGGAAAAGACGGTGATTTCTCTCTGCATCGCAGCCCTGCTTCTTGCGAGCCTTCTCGATTGCCACTTTTTCAATTTAGGCCCGGGGCTCCTGTACGGCTGCCTCCTCGTTTCCGCCGAGGGAAGCGACAAGGCGCAGATGCCTTAAATAATTCTTTTTGTGAACAATTCAAAAAAACGGCCCGATTCGTGAAAAAACGTAACAGAGAATGTCAGGAATATTTGGAAAAAACTTTTTCGAAAAATAACGACAAAATATTTGCATTCTGCAAAAGAGCGTATTATAATATAGGTACACGGTGAGGGGAGCGATCCCCCGCCCCCAAAACGGCTCATAATTTTTCCCCCTTATCATATAGTAAAACCCCTCGGAGCGCAAGTTTCGGGGGGTTTTACTTTGAAGTGCCGAGATTTCTCCGCTCCGCTTCGCTTCGGTCGAAATGACACGCCCCTCTTTCAGAGGCTTGCTTCGGTCGAAATGACACTAAGAGGCTTGCTTCGGTCGAAATGACACTAAGAGGCTTGCTTCGGTCGAAATGACACGCCCCTTTTGGATGGGGATGTTAAAAGCAGCCCTCCCCCTTTTGAAGGGGGAGGGGTAGGGGAGG
>CANPYD010000091.1 GCA_947587775.1 uncultured Clostridia bacterium | reverse complement strand
GATAAAAGACGTCCCAGATGCAGTAATGGTTTCCCATATAGATATAGGCGCCGGGGCCGACCTTTTTGTACCCATACAATCTATAGGGATAGACGAGAAAATGTACGGGATAAAAGAGGAACCGCAGGAAGTTCATCACATGCATGACATGCCTTCCCTTCTTGTTGGCAGGGAAGAGCAATTTGCGGTTTTTCATTTGTTTTTCCCGCTTCAGCCGCTTTTTTTCCTCTTTTTTCTGCCTTTTCTGCTCTTTTTTCAATTCACGGGGAGAAAGCTCCCTCTCGCCGTTCTCGCTCATATCTTCTCCTGCATGGCGCGCTTGACTGCCGCGACAACGTCCTCAATTGACATCCCGGAAGTATCGATGAGTATGGCATCGTCCGCCTGCTTCAGAGGGGCGAGCGCGCGGCTCATATCCTGCTTGTCGCGGTGAACGATCGCCTCTTTCAGCTCATCAAAATCCACCTGCTCCCCCTTTGCGACCATCTCGTCGTATCTGCGCTTTGCGCGGATATCGGGAGAGGCCGTCAGATAAAATTTGAAATCCGCATCGGGCAGGACGAATGTGCCGATGTCCCTGCCGTCGAGGACACAGCTCATCCTCCCGGCGATCTCACGCTGTTTTTCGACGAGATGCATTCTGACGCTCGCATGTTTGGAGACGGTGGAAGCAGCCATCGAGACGGGCGCTTTTCTGATCTCCTCCGAAACATCCCTGCCGTCGAGAAGGGTCTTCTGGAGCCCGTTCTCGTACACGACGTCGAGCTTTACGTCCCGCATCAGGGCGACGACGGCAGCCTCGTCCGCGGGATCGATCCCCGCTTCGAGCGCCTTGAGTGCGCATGCACGGTACATTGCACCCGTATCGAGATAGAGAATATTGAGATCCTTGGCGATACGTTTTGCGACCGTCGATTTCCCGCTTCCCGCTGGACCGTCGATCGCGATGTTGAATTTGCCCGCGAGATCCTTCCGCAAAACCTTCGCCCCGCGCAGATAGACATGCGAGGGCGCGAGATTCTTTTCCACAAACAGCATCACGCGGATGCAGAGCGGAAGTCCGCCTTCGATATCGGGCTCCTGCGCGGAAAAGAGCGAACAGCTCATAAAACCCGCCTCCCGCGCCGCCTTTGCGGGGTAGTAAGAATGAATATCGGACGTACTCGAAAAGACCAGCGAGACGATCTCGTCACGCTTGAGCGAATTCCTGCTCTCGATCTGTTCGAGAAGTTCCTTTACGGCTTTACGGATCTCCTCCTTGGTGTCGCTTGAAATTGTCGTAGCGCCGCGTATGACTACCATATTCTCCTCCGTATTTTCTAAACATTATATATGTTTGGATAAAATTTGTCAAATGAAACAGCTGTTTTTCTCAGCGGATCCCGTTTCCCGCCGCATATCCGGTCGAAAAGGCGATCTGAAGATTGAATCCGCCCGTAAATGCGTCCGCGTCGAGCACCTCTCCGCAAAAACAGAGCCCCTTTACCTTTTTGCTCTCCATCGTCTTGGGATCGATCTCTTTGAGGTCGACTCCGCCGGAGGTTACGACCGCCTCGGAAAAGCCACGCAGGGAGACGGGTGTGAGCGGAAACCCTTTGAGGACGGACACAAGCCGCCCCCGCTCTTCCTTCGTCAGGGAATTTGCACGCTTCTCGGCGGCGACTCCCGCCTGTTTCAAAACCGCCCCGCACACGCCCGCGGGAAGCAAGCCACGCATGACGTTTTTCATCTGCTCATTGCAGCGATCTTTGAGGTCGCGCAAGAGTCTATCGTCCAGCTTTTTTTCGTCGAGCGCGGGTTTCAGATCGACGGAAAGTGAAATTTCCCGCAGCGGGATCCGCGCCACAAGCGCAGAGAGCGTCAAAACGAGAGGCCCGGAAATCCCGTAATGGGTAAAGAGCATCTCGCCGAGCTCGGAAAACATCGTTTTTCCGCCCCGCTTTGCCGTCAGGACGACGTTTTTCAGGGAAATGCCCTGCAAAGACGAGACATCCTCTTTGAGTTCTATCCCCGTGAGCGAAGGAACGAGCGGCGTTACGGAGTGCCCCGCTTCTTTGGCGAACAGATAGCCGTCTCCCGTGGATCCCGTCGAAGGGTAGGCGAGCCCGCCCGTCGCAATGACGACAGCGTCGCATGGGAAACGTCCTTTCTCGGATACTATGCCAGACACAGTACTATGCAAAATCTCAATTTTCTCGATGTTTTCCTGCAAACGGATGGAAACCCCCACCGATCTGCAAGCCTTCTCCAGTGTTTTTGTGACGTCGCTGGCATGATCGGAGAGCGGAAAGACGCGGTTGCCCCGTTCCACTTTGAGTTCGAGCCCGAAGGAGCGCAAAAACTCCATGAGGTCAGCGGGGGAAAACGCCCAGACGGCGCCGCGCAAAAACTTTTCGCCGTGCACGACGTTCTGCAAAAATTCATCGGGAGTGCAATCGTTCGTCACGTTGCATCTGCCTTTGCCCGTGATGTAGATCTTCTTCCCCGTTTTTTCGTTTTTTTCGAAGAGCGTGACCTCGTTGCCGTTCTTTGCGGCGGCATAAGCCGCCATAAGCCCCGACGCGCCCCCGCCGATCACAGCGACCCGCTTCATGTTTCCCCTTTTCTATGATACGGCGAGGGCATCCCGCCCCCGCCTTGCCGATTCCGTTATACGGGATAGACCCTCGTTTTGGCGAGATCAATGTCCACGCCGTCGTTCTTTGCCTTTCTCCACTTGAAGAAGTTCTCTGCCACCTCGGGGAAGGAAGCATAGGACAGCACGTCCTCTTCCTGCGTATAGTACCCCTTTTCGATGACTTCCGCTTTGATCTTCTCGTATTCGGGCGCAAGATCGTCCGCAGGGCGGTAGGTGATGCGCTTTTCGCCCTTCAATACTTTCTCTGCGACCTCTTCATTGACGGGCATGGGAAGCTGGCCGTACTTGCCCGCAAAGAGATCACGCGTCTCTTTCGTGACCATCTTATATCTTTCGCCCATGACGACGTTCATCACCGCCTGCGTGCCGACGATCTGCGAGGAAGGCGTCACGAGGGGCGGATAGCCGCAATCCCGCCTGACATTGGGCACTTCCGCCAAAACTTCCTGCAATTTATCCTCTTTCCCCGCCTTTTTGAGCTGGTTCATGAGGTTGGAGAGCATGCCGCCGGGCACCTGATAGATGAGCGTATTGACGTCCACCTGCCGAACCTTCGGATTGAGGACGCCCTCTTTTTCAAGATCCGCCGCAACTTTTTTGAAGTGATCGGCGATCGGAATGAGTTTATTGAGGTCGATCCCCGTATCGTATTCGGTACCTTTGAGCGTCGCAACGAGCGGTTCGGTCGCAGGTTGGGAAGTTCCGTTCCCCAGAGGCGAAAGCGCGGTATCCACGATATCCACGCCCGCGCGGATCGCCATCAGGTTCACCATGTCCCCCGTACCCGTCGTATTGTGCGTATGCAAATGCAGTTTCGTCTCGGGACGGAGCGCCTTTTTGAGCGCAGAAACGAGCTCATACGCGTCAAACGGCAGGAGCAAATTCGCCATATCCTTGATACAGATGTTGTCCGCACCCATATCCTCATACGTTTTGGCGAGGCGGACAAAATACTCGAGGGTATGAACGGGGCTCGTCGTATAGGAGATCGCCGCCTCGGCAATGCCGCGGGTCGGATCGGTCGCCTTGATCTGATCCCCGTACTTTTTGATCGCCCGCATGGATGCTTCGATGTTGCGGGGATCGTTGAGCGCGTCGAACACGCGGATCACGCCGATG
>CANPYD010000090.1 GCA_947587775.1 uncultured Clostridia bacterium | reverse complement strand
TGGGGCGAATTCTGAATTACGGCGCGAAGCAAAACCACGCTTTTGCGGCAGCGCACCCAAGTTGTCGAACCCTTTCGGCTTACTGTCGTATGAAAGAGAAAGGGGACGGCCGAATTGCTTTTACAGGGCAAAAAAACTAACCCCTCGATGAATTTATTTTTGAGCATGCGCCCCAAAGGCGCAGATGAAAAAAGAAATTCATCGAAACAAACAAGGAGTATCTATGAAAATCGCACTTGCAAGCGACCACGGCGGGTTCTCTCTCAAACAATCCGTCAAAAAATTTCTTACGGAAAACGGCTATGAAGCCGTCGATTTCGGCACAATGGACGAAAATTCCTGCGATTACCCCGATTTTGCCCTGCTGGCGGCGGAGGCAGTCGCAAGAGGGGAGTGCGAAAGGGGGATCTTTGTCTGCACGACGGGGATCGGGATCTCCATCGCCGCCAATAAGGTGCCGGGGATCCGCTGTGCGCTCTGCACGGACGCAACGTGCGCGCGGCTCACCCGTGAGCACAACGATGCCAACGTTCTCGCCCTCGGCGGGGGGATCGTGGGCGTCAATCTCGCGCTCGACATCGTAAAGACCTTCCTCGACACCGAATTTTCCCATCTTGAAAAGCATCAGAGACGGATCGACAAGATCTCCGCGATCGAAAAGAAATATATGAAATAACAGGGGGTCGCCCATGAGGAATAAGGCGCTCCGTGATAAGACCGTCGAATCCCTGACTTCGGTTTTGCCGATCGCGCTCATCATCATCGTCATTTCCGTGACGATCGCTCCGCTCGATACGGGGACGTTCGTCCTCTTTCTGGCGGGCGTTCTTTTGCTCATCGTCGGCATGGGGAGCTTTACGCTCGGCGCCGATATGTCCATGCTCGTCATCGGAGAGAGTATCGGTACCGCCATGACGCGGTCGCGGAAAGTGTGGCTCATCGCACTCCTGTCTTTCGTGATCGGGATCATCGTGACCGTCGCGGAGCCCGATCTTCAGATCCTCGCTTCACAGGTTCCCGCCGTCGCCGAAAAGACGCCGCTCGGCAACTATCTCCTCATCCTCACCGTTGCGGTGGGCGTGGGACTGTTTCTGCTCATTGCGATGCTCCGCATCGTGTTCCGTATCAGGCTGTCGTGGCTTCTGATATGTTTTTATGTCGCTGCCTTTGTGCTCAGCTTTTTTGTATCGCCCGACTTCTGGGCGGTCTCCTTCGATGCGGGCGGCGTCACGACGGGCCCCATGACGGTGCCCTTTATCATTTCTTTGGGCGTGGGCGTGTCCTCGATCCGAAAGGACGGCGAAAGCGATTCGTTCGGACTCGTCGCCCTGTCGAGCGTGGGACCCATCATCGCAGTGCTCGTCCTCGGCATCATCTTCAAGATCGAGAATGTTCAGTACGTCATCACGCCTCTGACGGAGATCGGCACGACGGGCGGCGCCGTCGCCGAATATTTGCACGGCTTTGTTACATATGCCAAAGAGGTCGCGGTCGCCATCGCGCCCATCGTCGTCTTTTTCCTGTTCTTCGAACTCTTCACGCGCTCCATCCGCGGACGGCAGCTCGTCCGCATTTTCGTGGGATTTTTGTATACTTTCCTCGGGCTCGTTCTGTTTTTGACGGGCGCGAACGTTGGGTTTATGCCCGTCGGCAGACAGATCGGCGAAGCGCTTGCGGGGAAATACGGCGGTTGGCTCCTCATCCCCGTCGGAATGCTGCTCGGATACTTCATCGTTGCGGCGGAACCCGCCGTCCATGTGCTGAATAAGCAGGTGGAGCGGCTCTCCGCGGGCGCCATCCGCGCTTCGACCATGAAGACCGCCCTCTGCATCGGCGTCTGCATTTCCTTGGGACTCGCAATGACGCGGATCCTCACGGGACTCAACATCATGTGGATCCTGATCCCGGGCTATGCGATCGCGCTTCTTCTCACCTTTTTTACGCCCCCGCTCTTTACGGGGATCGCGTTCGACTCGGGCGGCGTCGCGAGCGGCGCGCTCGTCTCCTCGTTCGTCCTGCCCATGGCGATCGGGGCGTGCAATATCCTGTCTCCCGAAGCGATCATGACGCAGGCGTTCGGGTGTGTCGCTTTCGTCGCGCTCACCCCGCTCATCTCCATCCAGATTTTGGGGATCGCCTATAAGATCAAGACAAACAGGATCAGGAAGACCTTCCTTGCGGCGGACGACAGGATCCTGATCTACGAGGTGGACTGACATGGAGAAAAAACGGATACTCGTCCCCGTCAAGGCGGTCGCGACGCGGATGGGACTTTTCAAGGCAACGCCCGAACCGAAGGAGCGTCCCGCACGCCCCAAACTTCTCGTCGGCATCGTCAACCGCGGCAGCGGACGGAAGGTCAAACAGATCTTAAACGATCTCTCCGTCGCGCTGAGCATCACGTATACGGGCTACGGCACTGCAAAATCGGCGCTTTTGGACTATCTCGGGATCGGCGAAACGGAGAAAACGATCCTGTTTTCGCTCATCCCCGAGACGGACGAGGCGCGCATCATGCGCGAGCTGAGAAAACAGATGCTATTGTATCTCGCCGGGAAGGGGATCCTCTTTACCGTTCCCCTTGCGGGCGTCTCCGAAAAGATCGCAGACGGAATTTTAGAAGCGGCTGAAAGTAAGACGATGGAGGAAAAGATCATGAAGAAAGAGGACAGGAAGTTCGATCTCGTCATTGTCTCGGTGCGGGCGGGAAATGCGGATGAAGCGATGGAAGCCGCACGCAGCGCAGGGGCTTCGGGCGGTACCGTCGTCCGCGCCCGCGCCACCGAGAACCAAAAGGCGGAGCAGTTCGTCGGCGTTGCGCTTCTCCCCGAACAGGAGATGTTGATGATCCTCACCAAGAAGGAGCGTACGCAGGCGATCATGGACGCGCTTTCCGAAAAAGTCGGGCTGAAAACGCCCGCCTGCGGCGTCATCTTCGCCCTTCCCGTTGACAAGACGGCGGGGATCTCGGCGGACGAAGAGGAAGAAAGACCCGCGGGCAAGGAGGAATAAGGGATGAAGCGGATCCTCGTCATCGGCGGAGGACAGGGGAAGAGGCGCGAGAGCGAACCCGAAAAACTTGCGATCGACGCATATATCGCGGAAGAGGCGAAAAAAGCGGCGGGGGACAGGCGCGCTATGGGACTCTTTATTCCGACGGCAAGCCACGATTGCATGCCGTACTATAACACCTTTCATAAAGTATATACGGGGATCTTTGGGCTGAAAACGGACGTCGCGCTCACGGTGGGGCGGACGTTCGACCCCGAAAAAATGCGGCAAAAATTTTTGCAGGCGGATTTTATCTACGTCGGCGGCGGGAACACGGTATTCATGCTCGAACATTGGAAGGAGACGGGGCTTCTCGGCCTCATCGAAGAGGCGTACGGGCGGGGCGTTCTGATCGCGGGGATCTCGGCGGGCGGGATCTGCTGGTTCGAGGATATGTATTCGGACTCGGTGCTTGAAAGCGGCTATGCGATGTACCGCGGACTCGGGTGGCTCAATGGGAAAATTTCTCCGCATTACAATGAAAGAATGCTTGACTTCGATGAAATTGTGATGTATAATAGATATCGCGCTTGGGGCGTTGAGAACGACGCCGCCATCGAATTTGCGGACGGCAAGCCCGTCAAAACGCTTTCGGCGGGCGGAAAAGTCTGGCTTCTTGACGGCACTTCGGGCGAAAAGATCGTCAAGACCGAATTTTCGGCTTGATCTGCGGGGATCGATCTCCCGCTTCGGCAGCTCCGCCGTATCAAAATGGGAGCAATATGCGGATGTGGCGAAATTGGCAGACGCGCAGGTTTCAGGTTCCTGTGGGAGACCATGCAGGTTCAAGTCCTGTCATCCGCACCAAAAAAGAAGTATGAAAATGA
>CANPYD010000089.1 GCA_947587775.1 uncultured Clostridia bacterium | reverse complement strand
CCCGAGCCCGAACCCGAACCCGAACCCGAACCCGAGCCCGAACCCGAACCCGAACGCAAAGGGTGCTTCGGCGTTGCAGGGAGAGGAGAGATCCTTGTGTTCCTTGCCGCTCTGTTTGCGGTTTCGGCGGCGTTGCTTGCGTTTGGAAAGCGGCGCGGCGGGAAAAAGTGAGCCGATCCGTCCGCGGAGCCGCATTTGAAAGAATGCAAAATTCTTGACAGAGTACCGAAATTTTGTTACAATACCGACTATGATTTCCTTCAACAATAAATCAAATCTTTTGGAAGACAGCGTATATCATTACGAGTTGCAGGACGTAAAGGAACCCAAGCTGTACCGCGAGCTCTTTTCGTACGAAGAGATCCCCAAGATCGCCTTCAATAATCGCCATGTCCCCATGAACATGCCCGAGGAGATCTGGATGACGGATACCACCTTCCGTGACGGGCAGCAATCCACCTCGCCCTTTACGGTGAAGCAGATCGTCGATCTCTACAAGCTCATGTCGCGGCTGGGCGGCCCCAAGGGGCTTGTCCGCCAGTCCGAGTTTTTTGTCTACTCCAAAAAGGATCGCGAGGCACTCACGGCCTGCCGCGAGACGGGCTTGCGTTTCCCCGAGATCACGTCATGGATCCGCGCGGACGAGCGCGATTTCGGCATCGTAAAGGATCTCGGACTCGAAGAGACGGGCATCCTCGTCTCCTGTTCGGACTATCACATCTTCAAAAAGATGAAACTCACCCGCCGCACGGCGATGGAGAAATATCTCGGGATCGTGAAGAGCGCCCTCGAAAAGGGGATCCGTCCCCGCTGTCATTTCGAGGACATCACGCGGGCGGATTTCTACGGCTTTGTCGTGCCCTTTGCAACCGAGCTCATGAAACTTTCCGGGGAGAGCGGGATCCCCGTCAAGATCCGCATGTGCGATACGATGGGTTTCGGCGTCACCTTCCCCGGCTGTACCCTTCCCCGCAGCGTGCAGGGCATCGTCTATGGCCTTCACCACTACGCGGGCGTGCCGCACGGCATGCTCGAATGGCACGGGCACAACGATTTTTACAAGGTGGTGACGAACGCCTCCACGGCATGGCTGTACGGGGCGTCCGCCGTCAACTGTTCCCTGCTCGGCATCGGGGAGAGGACGGGGAATTGTCCGCTT
Source organism: uncultured Clostridia bacterium (assembly GCA_947587775.1). Classification (GTDB taxonomy): domain Bacteria; phylum Bacillota; class Clostridia; order Christensenellales; family Borkfalkiaceae; genus Gallimonas. Next base: position 2,869 of record CANPYD010000089.1, on the reverse strand, counting down.
GAGGCGATGGCGGTGGAGTACGCCTCTCTTCGCGGCACGCTGGACGGCATGGATCTCACGGCGATCACGGAGATCGCCGACTACTTCGAAAAGGAGATCGGCTATCCCGTTCCCCCCAAGACGCCGTTTGTGGGTAGGGCGTTCAACTCCACGCGGGCGGGCATCCATGCGGACGGCATGCTCAAAGACGAGGAGATCTATAACATTTTCGATACCGCAAAGATCTTGGGGCGCCCCGCGCGCGTCACGGTCAACAAGACGAGCGGACTCGCCGGGATCGCCTTCTGGATCAACGACTATTTCGGGCTCCCCGAAGGACATAAGATCGACAAGACCGATCCTCTCGTCGCGGCGATGAAGGCGCGTGTGGACGCGGAGTATGAAGAGGGGAGAAGCTCCTCGTTCGGCGACGACGAGCTCGAAGATCTCATCTATATGATCGATTCCAAACGCATCCGCGAGTTCAATTCTTACGGCCAAAAATAGGAGAATACCATGACGGTCAAACAATTTTTCAAGCGTTTTCATTGGGAGACGGCCGTTCCCGCCGTCCTGCTCTTTCTCGTCGGGATCCTGCTCATCGCGATCCCGGAGGAGGAATACCTCGCCCGCTCCGTTTCGGTGGGGATCTTCTTCGTGCTTTCGGGCGCAACGGGAGTCCTTGCCTTCTTTTTGGGAGTTGAAGAGAATCCCGTATGCCTTCTCGGCTCGGTCGCCCAGCTCTCCGCGGCGCTCTGGATGTTCATTACGATCCGTACCCCCCTGTATGTCTTTGCGATCGCGGCGGCGGTCGTCCTCGTTCTGATGGCGGGGGGAGAGATCCTGAGAGCCGTCAAAAAGGACGGGGGAGCGTGCAGGATCGTGCGGATCGTCCTCTCGGCTCTTTTTGTGGCGGCGTGCATTGCCGTTCCCTGCGACCCCTTCGGGACGCACGATGCCCTTCTCGACTATACGGGCGCCTTTTTGCTCCTTTTTGGTGTCTATACCGCCGTCATGACCTGGATTACGGGACTTTTTGAGGAAGAGGAAGAGCTCGTTTTCCGCAAAGTCAAATAATCCCTTGCAAAGACGCGCAGGAAGTGCTATAATGAAAATGCCCGCGGAAAGCGGACAGGAGCATCATGAAACAAACCGTTTCGAAGACCGTTCTCAACATTCTTACGCTCTATGTTTTGCCCGTGCTCATTTCGGGCTTCGTGCGCGCATTCGGCATTTATACCTTTATTTCGCCCAATCACTTCGCCCCCGGTGGGATCAACGGCGTCGCCGTCCTCGGGGAGGAACTCAGCGGGTGGAGCTCCGGATACTTTCTCCTCATTCTGAACGTACCTCTCTTTTTTCTCGCTTTCTTTCTCTTGGGGAAGCGCGAGGCGGTGCTCTCGACCCTTTCGATGCTGCTCACCTCGGGACTTCTGATCGTTTTCGGCTATATTTCCGCATTTCCGGTCTTCGACGGGCCGCACACGGACGAGCCGATCGCCTACGGGCTACTGGCGGCGGTCGCGGGCGGGATCTTTTTGGGGATCGCCCTTGCCGTCATGATCAAGAGCTGCGGCACGGCGGGCGGGACGGCGGTGCTCGCCTCTCTCGTCAATAAAAAATGGCAATTTCTCTCGGTGAGCTGGCTCACTTCGGTGTTCGACGCGCTCGTCGTCTTTGCGTCCTTTTTCGTATACTATCAAACAGGCGCAAACTTTGCCGTGAACCTCATCTCCGTTTTGCTTGCGCTCGTCTCTCTCGCTGTGACGAGCAAGACGAGCGACGTCATTCTGAGCGGCTTCAAGACGGCGTATAAGTTCGAGATCGTCACCGATAAGCCCGAGGAGATCTCCCGAGAGATCATGGAAGCGACCCACCACGGCGTCACCATGATGCAGGCGACGGGCATGTACTCGCATTCCGAGCACGACGTGCTCATCTGCATCATACGGAAACGTCAGATCGCACGCGTCCAGCGCATCATCCGAAAGTACCCGGGGACGTTCGCCTATTTTTCTCCCGCTTCCGAAGTTTACGGAAAGTTCCTCAAGTGAGCGGAATATACTTTTTTTACGGGAGTTCATACTGTGGGCATGGAACGGAAGTACGACGTCGCCGTCATCGGCGGGGGGATCGCGGGATATTCCGCCGCGCTCTCTGCGAAGAGTCTCGGGCTTGACTGCCTCTGGATCGGCGAAACCGCGTTCGGCGAAAAAATCAAAAAAAGCGAATATGTGCGCAATTATCCCGCCTTTACGGGGGACGGAACGCGCTTTTACGAAGCCCTGAATTTACAGCGCGAGAGGGAGGGGATCCCCTTCACGCAGGGGCATGTTCAGGCCGTCTATCAGCAGAAGGACGGATTCACGGTCGCATGCGCGGAGCAGATGTATTTTGCACGGACGGCCATCCTGTGCACGGGCGTTGACCTCAGAGGAAACGTCAAGGGAGAGCGGGAGTTTCTCGGCAGGGGCGTGAGCTACTGCGCTGTGTGCGACGGGGCGCTCTACCGCGGCAAGAAGATCGCCGCCGTCGTAACCTCTCCCGTCTTTGCGGAAGAAGTCGAATATCTCGCAGGTTTTGCGGACATGGTATACGCATTTTGTCTCTATGACGGCGCAGTTTTCCGCAATCCCAAGATCGAAGTGCGCCGCGGCACGCCGCGCGCCATCGAGGGCATGGGGCATGTTGAGCGCGTTGTCACCGAGGGGGAAGATCTTGCCGTCAGCGGCGTATTTTTCCTGAGGAGCGCCCTTCCGCCCGATTCGCTCGTCGGCGGTCTGAAGACGGACGGCGCGCACATCGTTGTGGAAAGAGACCTCTCCACGAACCTTCGCGGGCTCTTTGCGGCGGGGGATGTGACGGGGCTTCCCTATCAGTACGCCAAGGC
>CANPYD010000088.1 GCA_947587775.1 uncultured Clostridia bacterium | reverse complement strand
AAATGCCAAGAAAATTTTGCGCCAAAGATTATCAATCTTTGGCAGAATGCAAAATTTTCCCTAAGGAGGCGCCATGCAACCCCCACCTGACGCGCTGTCCTTGCGCGACTGAGGGGGTGTCGTTCTTGATTACGTCATGGTGAGCTTGTCGCCCCGCGCGCATTCTATTGCACTAAGCGCGGCACGAGCGCCATTCTTGGCGCGAAGTTAGCATCACCTTATTATATTGCGGTGATCCTTCGACACGCCGCTTTTGTCAGCGGCGGCTCAGGATGACGAATTTTTATGACACCCCTTCCGTCACGGCAATGGCGGCCGTGACACCTTCCCCTCGAGGGGAAGGCAAGAGTTTGGCGCACCAACTCCCCTTCGAGGGGCGCCAAGACATTCTCCACGCAGGAAAAGATCGAAACCATGTAAAATTTCCCTTTTTTGCATAATGTTTTCTGCGTTCGGCCATACTTAAAAGCATGGAACAGGAAATCAAACGGGAAAAAGAGCATCTGCCCGCGAGGAAGATCGGGATCGTCGTGGGGGGATCCTCGGGCATCGGCAGGGAGACCGCTCTGCGGCTTGCGGCGCGGGGATACCGCGTATACAATATCTCCCGCACTCCCTTCAAGGGCGACAGAGTGCAGACCTTCCCTGCCGACGCGGCGCAGGAGGGGGAGATCAGGAGTGCGGTCGAGAAGATCGCCGCGGAGACGGAGGGGATCGACCTTCTCGTGTACTCGGCGGGCTTCTCCATGGCGGCGCCCCTCGAATATGCCAAGAGCGGAGATTACAGGTACCTCTTCGAGGTGAACTATTTCGGCGCCGTGGAAGCGCTCAAAGCCGCAGCGCCCCTTCTCAAAAAACGGGGCGGCAGGGCGATCCTCGTCGGCTCCCTCGGCGGAGACATGCCCATTCCGTACGACGGGTTCTACTCCTCTTCCAAGGCGGCGCTCGCGATGCTCGCGCGGGAGAGCGATTTAGAATTGAGAAAACAGGGCGTACGCGTGAGCGCGTTGCTCCCCGGCGGCACGGCGACGGACTTCACCTATGCACGGCGCGTATACGGGGAAGAGGACGCGAAGACCTATACTTCTTCCGTAAAGAAGGCTTCGGCGGCGCTTGCGAACATGGAGCAGGGGGGAATGAACCCCTCCCTCGTCGCGGACGCGATCGTCAAGCTCGCCGTAAAACGGAATCCGCCCCCCGTCGCCGTTGCTGGCGGGAAAAACAGCTTTGCGCGGTTCATGTATAAGCTCCTGCCCGAACGCGTCACCGACTGGTATGTGGCGAGAAGGTTCAACCAAAAGTAAGCGTTCGTCCCTCACAATTTCAGAAAATTATCCCCCTCATATTGACAAAAAGAGGGGGAATTTGTTATACTTTTCGTATGAAAACAGACATTGAAATCGCACAGGAAGCAAAGCTCCTGCCCATCCGCGACGTCGCGGCAAAGGCGGGGCTCACAGAGGAAGAGATCGAGTACTACGGAAAGTACAAGGCGAAGATCGGGCTCGGCGTCATGTCCCGCCCGAAAGAGGACGGCAAGCTGATCCTCGTCACCGCCATTACGCCCACCTCCGCGGGCGAGGGTAAGACGACGACGACCATCGGGCTCGCGGACGGGCTCTCCCTCATCGGGAAACGGACGGTCGTCGCGCTCCGTGAACCTTCTCTCGGACCCGTGTTCGGCATCAAAGGGGGCGCCGCGGGGGGCGGATATGCGCAGGTCGTCCCGATGGAAGAGATCAATCTCCATTTTACGGGGGACTTTCACGCGATCGGCGCGGCGAATAACTTGCTCGCCGCCATGATCGACAATCATATCTTTCAGGGCAATGAGCTCAACATCGATCCCGCAAGAATCACATGGCACCGCTGTGTGGACATGAACGACAGACAGCTCCGCTGTATCGAGGACGGGCTTGGCGGCCCCAAATCGGGCGTGCCGAGAAGGGATGCCTACGACATCACCGTCGCCAGCGAGATCATGGCGATCTTCTGCCTCGCGACTTCCCTTTCCGACCTCAAAGAGCGGCTCTCCCGCATTATCGTCGGGTATACCTATGACGGAAAGCCCGTCACGGCGGGAGAATTGAAGGCGGCGGGCGCGATGACGGCGCTTCTCAAGGACGCCTTGAAGCCCAATTTAGTGCAGACGCTCGAGGGAACGCCCGCCCTTGTCCACGGGGGACCCTTTGCGAACATCGCGCACGGGTGCAACTCCGTCATTGCAACGAAAACCGCGTTGAAGCTCGGCGATTATGTCGTGACGGAAGCGGGATTCGGCGCGGATCTCGGCGCGGAGAAGTTTCTCGACATCAAGTGCCGCTTTGCGGGGCTCAGACCATCTGCCGCCGTCGTCGTGGCGACGGTGCGTGCGCTCAAAATGCACGGCGGGCTTCCCAAGACGGAGCTCGGAAAAGAAGATCTCGGCGCGCTGGAGCGGGGGATCCCCAATCTTCTGCGCCATGTCTCGAACATGAAGAACGTCTACGGCCTCCCCACGGTGGTGGCAGTCAACCGCTTCCCCGCCGATACGGACGCGGAGATCTCGCTCGTCATCGAAAAGTGCAGGGCGCTCGGGGTCAATGTCGTGCTCTCCACCGTCTGGGCGGAGGGCGGTAAGGGCGGCAAAGCGCTGGCGGAAGAGGTCGTGCGGCTCTGCGAAGAAAAGAGCGAGCTCCGCTTCTGCTATGAGACCGATTTGGGGATCAAGGAAAAGATCCTTGCGCTTACGACAAAGATCTACGGGGGAGAGGGCGTCGATTATACGCCCGAGGCGGAAGAGGAGATCGCGCGGCTCGAATCTCTCGGGTTCGGCGGGACGCCCGTCTGCATGGCAAAAACGCAATATTCTTTTTCGGACGACGCGGCAAAACTCGGCGCGCCCGAACATTTCAGGATCACGGTGAGAAACGTCCGTGTTTCCGCGGGGGCGGGGTTTGTCGTCGCGCTCACGGGGAATATCATGACGATGCCGGGGCTCCCCAAGGATCCCGCCGCCGCCCACATCGACGTGGACGAGAACGGCAAGATCACGGGATTGTTTTAATTTCATGGAACCCTTGGCATCCCTTTTAGGGAAGTCAAGGGTTGGAAAGCCTACCCCCTTTGGGGGGAGGCTCCGCCGCAGGCGGTGGTGGGGGGATGATGTTCACCTTATTCCCCCCCATCCGTCACGGCTTGCGCCGTGCCACCTTCCCCCCCGAAGGGGGAAGGCTTGGAGCGCACGAATGCCCCTCGAGGGGGAGCCGAGAGAGAAATCATGCAAACGGAAACGGAAATTTTACAGGCCGCGGCGCCGCTGCTGTCAGAGTGGTTCCGCGCAAATCAAAGGGATCTGCCGTGGCGGAAAAACAGGACGTTTTACACCGCTCTCGTTGCCGAGATCATGCTCCAACAGACCCGCGTCGAGGCGGTCAAGGAGCGGTACGTCGCGTTTTTGGAGAAATTCCCGACGGAGAAGGAACTTGCGCTTGCCTCCGAGGACGAGGTGATGAAGGCGTGGGAAGGACTCGGGTATTACTCCCGCGCGCGGAACCTGCACAGGGCGGCAAAGACGCTCTTTGAAGAGGGTGCCCCCCGGACATGGGTGGGGGTAAGATCGCTTGCGGGAGTCGGAGACTATACCGCGGGCGCGCTCTCGTCCATCGCCTTGGGGCTCAAAGAACCCGCCGTGGACGGGAACGTCGTCCGCATTCTCACCCGCCTTCTTGCGGACGGAAGCGTGATCGGCGACGCCGTCAAAAAGAAATTTACCGAACTTCTCCGCGCCGTATATCCCGACAGCACCGCCGATTTTTGCGAGGGGCTCATGGAGCTCGGCGCAATCGTCTGTGTGCCGAACGGCGCGCCCTTCTGCGAAAAGTGCCCGTGGGCGGGCCTCTGCCGTGCGCATCTTGCGGGAGAGGAAGAACGTTTCCCCGTCCGCGCCGAAAAAAAGGCGCGAAAAGTCGAATATCTCGACGTTTTCGTGCTCGTGTGCGGCGGAAGATATGCGCTCAAAAAGCGGGAGAAGGGGCTCCTCAAGGGGCTTTGGGAATTTCCGAACAGAGTCGCGGCGTGCCCACCCCCCTACCCCCCTCCTCGGGAGGGGGCATGTCGTGAAGAGACTCCTCGGGAGGGGGCATGTCTTGAAGTGGCTCCTTTGGAGGG
>CANPYD010000087.1 GCA_947587775.1 uncultured Clostridia bacterium | reverse complement strand
CACGAAGCCGTGGAGCAATTCATCGATTTTGCCTCCCGTTCGAGCGAGATCGAGCGGCTCTCTTCCACACGTGAAAAGACGGGCGTCTTTACGGGCGCGTACTGCACAAACCCCGTCAACGGCAAAAAAGTGCCCATCTATCTTGCGGATTACGTGCTCTACTCCTACGGTACGGGCGCGGTGATGGCGGTACCCGCCCACGACGAAAGAGATTATGCTTTCGCAACGAAATACGGGCTTCCCATCGTCAAAGTCATCGAAAAACAGGGCGGGGAGACCGTCCTGCCCTATACGGAGGACGGGATCGTCGTAGGTTCCCTTCAATTCGACGGGCTTTACGGCGAAGAGGCGCGGAGCGAGATCGCCGCATACATCAGAAAGATCGGAAAAGGCGGCAAAAAGGTCAATTACCGCCTGAGAGACTGGCTCATCTCCCGCCAGCGCTACTGGGGGGCGCCCATCCCTGTGATCCACTGCGAAAAGTGCGGTGCGGTCCCCGTTCCCGAGAAAAATCTGCCCGTCAAGCTTCCCTACGATGTGGAATTCCGCCCGGACGGCAAGTCCCCTCTCGCCAAAAACGAGAAATTTATGTCGACGGTCTGCCCGAAGTGCGGCGGTCCCGCAAGACGGGATCCCGATACGCTTGATACCTTTGTCTGTTCGAGCTGGTATTATCTTCGCTATGCGGATCCGCACAACGAAAAGGCGCCCTTCGAAAAAGACGCCGTGGACAGGCTTCTCCCCGTGGACGTCTATGTGGGAGGCGCGGAGCATTCCTGCATGCACCTTTTATATGCGCGTTTCTTCACCAAAGCGCTGCGGGATATGGGGTATCTTGACTTTGACGAACCCTTCAAGCGCCTCGTCCATCAGGGCGTCATTTTAGGTCCCGACGGAAACCGCATGTCGAAATCCCACGGCAACGTCGTCTCCCCCGACGAATATGTGAACGAATACGGTTCAGACGCCTTCCGCCTCTACCTCATGTTCGGATTCTCCTATACGGAGGGCGGCCCGTGGAACGACGACGGGATCAAGGCGATCTCCCGCTTTATGGACAGAGTGGAGAAAATCGTTTTGAAAGCCCGCGAATACACGGGAAAAGCGGGCTTCGGCGCGGAGGAAACGGCGCTCAACTATGCGCGGCACGATGCGATCCACCGTGTGACGCGGGATATGGAAGCGTTCTCCTTCAATACCGCGATCGCCCGCCTCATGGAACTCACTAACGCGCTCTACAAATATGACGGCGCAAACGGCGAGAAAAACGCCGCCCTCTTCAAGGATACCGTGAAGGATCTCATCCTGCTCCTCGCGCCCTGCGCGCCCCACTTCTCGGAAGAGCTCTTTGAGATCATGGGCGGGAAAGGATCCGTGTTCGAACAGAACTATCCCGTTGAAGATCCCGCCGCGCTCGTCCTCGCCGAAAAGGAGTACGCGGTACAGGTCAACAGCAAGATCGTCTGCAAGGCGATGCTGCCGAGCGACGCACAGGACGAAGAGATCGTATCTCAGGCGTCCGCCCTTCCCGAGGTGCAGGAGCGCATCGCGGGAAAGAAGATCGTAAAGTACATCGTCGTCAAAGGGCGCATCGTCAACCTGATCGTTGCCTGAACATCGAAAACATCAAATCTCCCTGCGAAAACACTTCGCAGGGAGATATTTTTGACTTTTGCAAAGTATTATGTCTGACATAATACTATTTTTATGCTGTAATTTCCGCAGTTTTGCCGTTTTTTTTACCGATTTTCAGATCTTTCCCTCTACCGTACGGATCATATACTCCGCATAGGCGCGCGCAACGTTGACTCCCGTCACGCGTTCGATCCCGCTGAAAAAGGCGTTCGAATTGACCTCACAGACGAGATACCCGTCCTTTCCGAACAGCAGATCGACGCCGCAGTAATCGAGTCCGAGACAAGAGGAGACCTTCGCGCAGAGCGATTTCATTTCCTCATCCGCGGGATAGGGTTCCCCTCTTCCTCCGAGCGAAAGGTTGGAGCGGAAATCCCCTTCCGCCGTGCGCTTCATGCAGGCGACGATCTCCCCGCCGACGCAGATCGCACGGACGTCCCTTCCTGCGCTCTCCGCGATGTATTCCTGTAAAAGATAGGGGCGGCGCCTGAGCGCCTTTGAAAGCGCTGCGAGCTCCGCGCGGTCTCTTGCGAGGTACACCTGTTTCCCGAGCGACCCGAAGCATTCCTTGACGACGACGGGAAAATCGAGCGGGAGCGGCACGGGCTCGTCCGGAACCTCCTCCTTGTAGCACAGGGGCGCGGGATAGGTTTGCGGCATGGGAACGACGCCCGCGAGCGCGATGTGCGTGAGCATTTTATCGTCGCAGAGCTCCACTGCCGCCGCGGGGTTGAAGAGGCGCATTCCGCACTTTTCCAGCATGCGGGGCACATATTTGTCCTTATCAAGAAGAACGCAGAAATCGTAGCCGTCAAAGCACGGCATTTCGATTTTATCCCGCCCGATCTGCGCCTTCCATGCGTTCGGAACGATCTCTGCATGCACGCCGAGAAGCTCCAACTCTTCGGCGATCCGCCGCGGTTGGTACAGTTCCGATTCCGTCGTAACAAACGGATTGATGAGAATCCCTGCTCTTTTCATACAAAAAAGGACGCATATGCGCCCCGAAAATTTCTTTTAAGCGAGGATACGGATGACTGCTCCGACCTCGATCCCCGACGTCCGCATCCGCGAGAGCGCTTTTTTCATTGCGGATTCGTGCGCCGTATCGGTGACGAGGATGACGGAAGCCTGCTCCCCGTCCGTTTTCCGAAGCATTTTCCGTACGGCGATGTTGTTCTTTGCAAGCGCCGTGACGGCGGCTGCATCCGCAGAGGCGGGAACGAGGAGACGAAGGTAATATTTGCTCTCAAAATCAGTGATAAATTTTACCTCTTTATCCGCCGTTGCCGTGTTTTTGAAGGTGGAATACCTGTGCCCTTCATGGGTTGCCGCATAGAGAATGTCGGAAACGACCGCACTGCCCGTCGGAAGCGCGCCCGCACCCTTCCCCGTGAGCACGATCTCGCCCACGGAGTCCCCATTGAGGCACACGGCGTTCAGACATCCGTCCACCGAGGCGAGCGGGTGGCCTTTTTCGACAAAAGCGGGATGGACACGCACGTCGACGCCGTGCTCCGTCTGCCTTCCCACGGCGAGAAGTTTCAGGGTATACCCGAGCCCGCCGCCCTCTTTGATATCCTCGCATTCGATGCCGCGGATGCCTTCGCGGTAGATTTTTGTGAGGGGCACCTTGGTATGGAACGCCAGCGAGGCGAGAATGGAGAGCTTATAGGCGGCGTCGAGTCCGTCCAAATCGGCAGAAGCGTCCGCCTCCGCATAGCCGAGCGTTTTCGCTTCCGAAAGCGCCTCATCAAGGCTCAAACCCTCTTTCATCTTTGTGAGGATATAATTGGTCGTGCCGTTGACGATCCCCTCGAAGGAAGGAATGACGTTTGACTGCACCGCGTCGGCCAGGGTACGGACGATGGGAACGCCGCCCGCGCAGGTCGCCTCGAAATACAGCCCCGCATTGACGCGGCGGGCGACCCCTTCGAGCTCGTGGAAATACTTGCAGAGAAGCTCCTTGTTGGAGGTGACGACCGTCTTGCCCGCATTCAAGGCGTCCAGCACGTACTGCCGCGACTCCGTGACGCCCCCGATGCACTCCACAACGACGTTTACGTCGGGATTGGAGACGACCTCGAAGATGTTCTCCGCGATCTTTTCCGCGCCCACACCGAGCGCATCCGTGCGCTTGCGGTCGGGTTCGAGGACGCAGACGACCTCGAGATCCACATTCTGCGTATGGCGGTAAAATTCCCTGTGCGAACACAAAATTTCATATGTTCCGCCGCCTACGACCCCCAAACCGAGGATCGCCACCCCGATCTTTTTCATTTCAAATCCTCCGAACTGTTCATAACGTATAAATATCTCAGCCCGTTGAGCGTCAGCATCTTGTCGATCACGTCGATGCAGTCCGTCTCATGGGCAATGACTTCCGAGAAGCCGCCCGTCGCAATGGTGAGGGCGTCCTCTCTCAGTTCCCGCTTGATTTTTTTGACGATAAACTCCACGAGCCCCGCAAAGCCGAACACGATGCCCGCCTGCATATTGGTGACGGTGTTCGTCGCAATGACGCTCTT
>CANPYD010000086.1 GCA_947587775.1 uncultured Clostridia bacterium | reverse complement strand
CGCAAAACGCCGCCCGTCTTGCCGAGATCGAGGCGGAGACGCCCGAAGTCGAGGCGAAGCTCAAGGCGGTCATGATGCGCATCCCCAACCTGATCTCTCCCGATACGCCCATCGGAAAGGACGACGGGGAGAACGTCGAGCGGGAGCGCTTTTTGGAGCCCAAGGTGCCCGATTTCGAGGTGCCCTATCATCTCGATATCCTGCAAAAGCTCGCGGGCATCGATATCGACAGCGCCCGCCGCACGAGCGGGCAGGGCTTCTACTACCTCACGGGGGATATCGCCCGCCTGCATTCCGCCGTGCTCGCCTATGCGCGGGATTTCATGATCGGAAAGGGTTTTATCTACTGCATCCCCCCGTTTATGATCCGTTCGGACGTCGTCTCGGGCGTCATGTCCTTCGAGGAAATGGACGGCATGATGTATAAGATCGAGGGGGAGGATCTCTACCTCATCGGCACGAGCGAACACTCCATGATCGGCAGATTCATGAACACCACCCTCGAGGAGAAGGAGCTGCCTTTAACGCTCACGAGCTATTCGCCCTGCTTCCGCAAGGAGAAGGGCGCGCACGGCATCGAGGAGCGGGGCATCTACCGCATCCACCAGTTCGAAAAGCAGGAGATGATCGTCATCTGCAAGCCCGAAGAGAGCGAAGCGTGGTACGAAAAACTGTGGCAATATACGGTGGAGCTCTTTGTCTCCATGGGGATCCCCGTCCGCCAGCTCGAGTGCTGTTCGGGCGATCTTGCCGATCTCAAATACCGCAGCTGCGACGTCGAGGCATGGTCGCCCCGCCAGCAGAAGTACTTTGAGGTGGGCTCGTGCTCCAATCTCACCGACGCACAGGCGCGGCGGCTGAATATCCGCTATAAGACGGACAAGGGCGCGGTGTACGCGCATACGCTCAATAATACCGTCGTCGCCCCGCCCCGCATGCTCATCGCCTTTGTCGAAAACCACCTGAACGCCGACGGCAGCGTCGATATCCCCGAAGTTTTGCGCCCCTACATGGGCGGGAAAGAAAAGATTGTTTGATTTCGCTCGATTTCTTTTGCGCTTGCGCCTTGTCGGCGCAAGCGCAAAAGAAATACGAGCGAGGAAAGTTACGTTTTTGGGATATTGAGTCACTGTCTCGTTCGCTTGTCACGACATTAAGGTTCCCGTAGGGTACCAAATAGGGTGCGCTTAGGCGGGGAGACCCCGCCACGCGCAGTAATTTAGAACGAAGGGCGCCTTGCCCTCGCCCCTCTGGGAGAGGGTGTCACGCAGTGACGGGTGAGGGGTTTTAGAAACCCTATCCCCCGCTACGCGGGTACTTCCCCTAAGAGGGGAAGCAAGTGGGGCCATCTCGGCTCCCCCCCCGCGTCATCCTGAGCCGATAGGGCTATACGGAGTCCGAAGAGCAATTCCGCGAAGGATCCCGAAGTACGGAGTCCGAACTTTGATCCTCGGGATTCTTCCCCTTCGACTACGCTCAGGGTCAGAATGACGCGCCAAGGGCAACGCGCGAGAGGGTTCTGCCGTCCTTTTTCAAACCGAGTTTTATGAAGTACGTTTTTTTTGATATAGAATGCGCGTGCGTGTTTAAGAACGTCGCCAAGATGTGCGCGTTCGGATATGTCGTGACCGACGAAAATTTTGTCCTTCTCGAACGGAACGACATTCTCATGAACCCGCGCGGCAAATTTCATCTCACCGACAGAAAGGGGAAAGAGGGGCTCGTGCTCCCCTATGAGTACGAGGACTTCAAAAAATACCCCCCTTTTCCCGCGGCGTACAGAAAGATCAAAGTCCTTCTCGAGGACAAAGACGCGATCGTGCTCGGGCATGCGACGCTGAACGACGTCAACTATCTCAATCTCGAGACAAAGCGCTATAAACTCCCGTCCTTCCGCTTCGACTGGCACGACACGCAGTTCTTCTGGATGAATACGGACAAGAGTTTCGAGCGGCAGATCGGGCTCGGCGCCATGGCGGAAGCGTTGGGCGTCGAATTTGTCCCGCACCGCGCCGTGGACGACGCCTATGCCACCATGCGCGTCTGCGAGGCGCTCTGCAAGCGGGAAGATGTCTCCGTGCGGGGACTTACCGAAAAATACCGCATCCGTGCGGGAAGGATCGAGGGATATAAGATCCGCCAGCCCCGTTCGGAGGGGCTCGACCGCTATTTTGCCGAGCGCGACGAACAGCGGGAAACGCATATGAAAGCGCACGAGGCCTTCTACCGCGTCGTCAATAAGCACATGAACAGGCGCAAGAAGGGGGGCTCCCTCGAGGGCAAGGTGTTCTGCTTTGCGCGCGACGTCGAGGACGAGGTGGCCATCTCCACCAAGCTCGTGAAGGCGATCTTCGAAGCGGGCGGGCGGTACACTTCCCACCCCGCCGAGTGCAACGTCTACATCGCGCGGGAGAAGGAAGGCGCACGCTGCCAAAACGCGCTCGAAGGCGGCGCGGCGTTCCTTTCACTGGAACAGCTCGAATCGGCGCTGGCGACGGAGTAAGGCTTCATAAAAAAAGGAGGCGGAATGATTCAGCTTCCCGAAAAATTTTTACAGAGAATGCAACAGAGGCTGGGTGATCGATACCCCGCCTTTTTGGCGTCTTATAAGCGCCCGCCCCTCAAAGGGCTCCGCGTGAATCCCCTCAAGCTCACGGCAGAGGAGTTCGCCGCCCTTGCCCCCTTCCCCCTCGGCGAGAGGGTGGCGTGGGAAAAGACGGCCTTCTATATCACAGAAGAGAAGCCCGGCGGGGACGTCTGCCACTTTGCGGGGCTGTACTATCTGCAGGAGCCGAGTGCGATGTGCGCCGCGCCTCTTCTCGGGGCGGAAGCGGGGGAGCGCGTCCTCGACCTCTGCGCCGCGCCCGGGGGGAAGACCTCGCAGCTCGCCGCCGCCATGCGGGGAGAGGGAATTCTGATTTCCAATGAGATCGACTTCGGGCGGGCAAAGGTGCTCTCGCAGAATGTTGAGCGCATGGGGATCCCGAATTGCGCCGTCGTCAGCGCTTCGCCCGAGACGCTCTCCGCGCGTTTTCCGGGATTTTTCGATAAGATCCTCGTGGATGCCCCCTGTTCGGGGGAGGGCATGTTCAAAAAGGAGCCGAACGCGATCCCCGAATGGAGCGAAGAGAATGTTGCCCGGTGCGCCGTGCGGCAGAGCGGGATCCTCGACGAGGCGGCGAAAATGCTTCGCGGGGGCGGAAAACTTGTCTACTCCACCTGCACCTTTTCCGAGGAAGAGGACGAGTGGCAGATCGAGGCGTTCTTGCGGCGGCACCCCGAATTTTCTCTCCGTTCGATGCACAAGCTCTATCCGCATGAGGTGCGCGGCGAGGGGCACTTTGCCGCTCTCTTGGAAAAGGAAGAAGGGGAGAGTTGTGCGGCAAGACCCTTCCGCATTCAAAAAAACGCCGCGGCAGAGCGCGCCTTTTGCGGGTTTGCAGAAGAATTTTTTGTGGAGCCACCCCGCACGGAGGGTAGGATCCACACGCTTGCGGACGGGAGAATGTACCTCGTGCCCGACGGAATGCCCGAGCTGAACGTCCGCCTGCTCCGCCTCGGCGTGGAGCTCGGCGAATGGGACGGGAAGAATTTCAAGCCCGCCCATGCGCTTGCGATGGCGTTCGGAACCCTCGCAAAGAAAAAAATATCGCTCTCCCGTGAGGAGGCGAAGACATATTTGCGCGGCGAGACGCTGACGTGCGATGGGGAGAGCGGCTGGGTCGCCGTCTGCGTCGACGGTTTCCCGCTCGGCCTCGGCAAGGCGTCGGGCGGCATTCTTAAAAATCATTATCCGAAAGGATTGAGACTGAGACAATAGTTTCGCTCGATTTGTTTTGCGCTTGCGCCGACTCGGCGCAAGCGCAAAACAAATACGAGCGAGGGGTTAGTGCATTTGCCTTGTAGTTGCAATTCGGCCGTCCCTTTTCTGTTTCACAAAACAGTAAGGTTCCCGTAGGGTACCAAATAGGGTGCGCTGCCGCAAAAGCGTGGTTTTGCTTCGCGCAGTAATTTGGAACGTATGCCCACCTCAGTCACCTTCGGTGACAGCTCCTCCTTAGGAGGAGCCATGAAGCCCCCTCCCAAGGAGGGGGCTGTATGGAGCCGCGACTCCCCTCCCACGGAGGGGGCAAGACCTGCCCCCTTTGAAGGGGGCGGGTGGCGCGCGCAGCGCGTCAGGTGGGGGTTGCATGGCGCCTCCTTAGGGAAAATTTTGCATTCTGCCAAAGGTTGATAATCTTTGGCGCAAAATTTTCTTGGCATTTGCC
>CANPYD010000085.1 GCA_947587775.1 uncultured Clostridia bacterium | reverse complement strand
ATGAGCCCGGTGCAATACCGAACTCATTCACAATTCATCTAATTAAATTTTTGTCCAACTTTTGGGGTTCACTTCACCCGCCGTGCGTTCATTTTTTTTGCTCTTTTATTCCTCTTCCTCGTCCTCGGGAAGGTCTACGTTGTGGTAGACGTCCTGAACGTCGTCGTTTTCCTCGAGTTTTTCCAGCATCTTTTTGAAGAGATCGAGCTTTTCGCCCTCGAGAACGATCTTGTTCTGCGGGATCATGGTGACTTCCGCCTGAAGGAATTCAAGTCCCTTCTCTTCGAGAAATTTTCTCACGGCGGAGAAGTCCGCAGGAGAGGTATAGATCTCATAGACGTCCTCTTGCGTGACGACGTCGTCCGCGCCGCCTTCGAGCGCCATATCCATGATCTCGTCTTCGGAGAGCGTCTTATCCACGACGATGAGACCCTTCGTCTCGAACATGTAAGAGACGCTTCCCGTCGTCCCGAGCGATCCTCCGCACTTGGACATAATGGAGCGCACATCGCTCGCCGTACGGTTGTTATTATCGGTGAGCGTCGTCACAATGACGGCGGCACCGCCCGCGCCGTAACCCTCGTAGGTGAGTTCTTTATACTCTTTATCCCCAAGCTCGCCCGCAGCCTTCTTGATGGAACGCTCGATATTGTCGTTGGGCATATTGTTCGCCTTCGCCTTGGCGATGACGTCCGCAAGTTTGGAGTTGGTCGCAGGATTGGGATTCCCCTTCGCCGCAACGGCGAGTTCCCTGCCGATCTTGGTGAAAAGTTTCCCTCTCGCCGCGTCCGCCTTCCCCTTTTTTGCCTGTATATTGTGCCATTTGCTATGACCTGACATAAATTATACTCCTTTCTTTAATTGATACATCAAAATTCCCGCCGAGACGGCAGCGTTGAGGCTTTCGACGCGCCCCTCCATCGGAATGGCGACCGTATGATCCGCTCTCCCGCGCACCTCGTCCGAGAGGCCGTTGCCCTCATTCCCGATGCAAAGACAGAATTTTTCGGGCGGACGGAAGTGAAAGATGTCTTCGCCGTCCATATCCGCCGCGATCATGGGAATCTTTCCGAGGACTCGCAGAATTTCTTCGCGCCCGCCGCGCATGAGCTTCCCGTAGAACACGCCCGACATCGACGAGCGCACGCACTTGGGCGAGTACGGATCGGCGCAGTCGGCAAGATAGATCTCCTCAAATCCTGCCGCAGCAGCCGTACGGATGATCGCCCCGACGTTTGACGGATCCGCGACGCCGTCCAGAAAAAGACAGCTCTTTCGGGGCGGTTCAATCCCGAAAACGGGGATCTTTACCTCGGCGGCGATGCCCTGCGGGGTCTTTTCGTCGCAGATCGCCTTGAAGGCGTCCTCGCCGAGAAGGATCGTTTCGGGAGCGAGCGCCTGCGCCCATGCGAGCTTTTCGCCCAGCGTATCGAGCAGGGCGATCCGCACGATCTCCATGCCGCATGCGGCGCACTCGGAAACCATTTTCCCGCCCTCGACAAGAAACGTCCCCCGTTCTCTTCTCCCCTTCTTCTCTTTGAGGGAAGAAAGCTCCTTCACCGCGGGATTTTGTTTGGATGTGATGACGTTCATGACAAAAAAGCCTTTCTCGGAAAGGCTTTCGTTTGGTTAAAGGGCGGCTTTCGCCTTGCCGCAGATGTCCGCAAACGCGGCTGCGTCGTTGACGGCGAGATCGGCGAGGATCTTACGGTTGAGATCGATCCCTGCGACCTTGAGCCCGTGCATCAGCTTGGAATAGGAGAGCCCGTTGAGCCTTGCGCCTGCGTTGATACGGGCGATCCAAAGGCTTCTCATGTCGCGCTTTCTGAGTTTCCTGCCGACGTAGGCATATTGAAGAGACTTCATCACAGCCTGACGGGCGATACGATAGTTCTTGCTCTTATAGCCGAAGTAGCCCTTTGCGAGCTTAAAGATCTTTCTGCGCTTCTTAACGGCGTTCACGCCTCTTTTAATTCTCATATCCGATGCCCTCCGTTAATCCTTATAAGGAATCATGCGCTTGACGGTCTTTTCCTGCGTCTCGGAGACGAGTGTGGACTGGCGCAGATTTCTCTTTCTCTTTCTGTTCTTGGTTTCTGCCTTGTGGTTCTTACCGCCGTGGGCTCTGTTCACCTTGCCGGATCCCGTGAGCCAGAAGCGCTTTTTGGAACTCGAGTGCGATTTCTGTTTCGGCATATCTGTTTCCTCCAATTGATTCAAAATTTTCTTTTCGCGAAATAACTTCCCGCTTTGATTTTACTTTTTGGCGGGGGCGAGGATCAGAATCAGATTCCTCCCCTCCATATTGAGCGGCTTTTCGATGACGGCATATTCTTTGAGCCCCTCGTAGAAGTTCATAATCACATCCTTGCCGAGGTTGGCGTGCGCCATCTGCCTGCCGCGAAGGCGGATCGTGACCTTCACCTTGTTGCCCTGTTCGAGGAACTTCTGCGCCTGCCTTGCCTTGACGTTGAGGTCCCCCACGTCGATCGTCATGGAAAGCTGCACCTCTTTGAGCTCGACGACCTTTTGGTTGCGCCTGTTCTCTTTCTCTTTCTTCGCCTGCTCGAATTTGAACTTGCCGTAGTCCATGATCTTACACACGGGCGGAACGGCGTTCGGCGAAATCTTCACAAGATCGAGCCCCGCGTCCTCTGCAAGGCGGAGCGCCTCCCGCGACGGCATGACGCCGAGCATTTCTCCGTCCTGCGAGATGAGCCTCACCTCGCGGTCGCGGATCTCCCCATTCAACTGATTTTGATTTTTAACTGCCATGATCCTCTCAAAAAAATAAACGGGTTTGCATAGGCAAACCCGTTGAACTTTGTTGCGCACGGAAAGACCGTGACATTCGCGGAAAATTCATTGGCCCGTATCACGATCGCGATCACGGGGAGAAGGGGTTACCTCTGCTTGACTGGATTACTTTACCACACAAAAACCCTTTTGTCAACTGTTTTTGCTCGCTTTTTCATGATTTTTTGCCGCAAATCCCCGAGTGCCGCCAAACGAGCGACGGGCATTCAGAACTTTGCATTCCACGCTTCAAGATCCTCGGAGAGAGGAAAAGCCTCTCTGAACCGTTGAACGATCTCTTTTCTGCGGCTCAAAAGATAGACGGCGGAGCTATCGTAGGCAAAGATCTCGATCTCGGACAATGGATGCTGCATGGAGATCGGGTTATGAAAATACATCTCCGCATCCCCCACATTGGAACATCTCGGCAAAGGGGAACGCAACACTTCCTCAAGCGAAACACCCGGAGGGAACCCGCAAATCATGCCCCAGATCCACTGCGGCTCGAATTTCTTCTGAAACTCTGATAATTCCTCGCTGTCCCACCAAAGATAATCGCGATATAAATTCGGATCGTCCATATTCAAATCCATATCCGTGATCAGCCAATGGTAGCCTGCGGGAAAGCCGCCGATCCCGCGAAAGACGCGGGACAGATCCGTGTAGAACCTTTCTCCCCTTTCGAGGATCGCACCGAACGTACGCATCAGAAGATGACTTTCTTCTCGTCCTCTTCGACGACGAGGGCGATGA
Source organism: uncultured Clostridia bacterium (assembly GCA_947587775.1). Taxonomy (GTDB): domain Bacteria; phylum Bacillota; class Clostridia; order Christensenellales; family Borkfalkiaceae; genus Gallimonas. The sequence goes on along the minus strand of CANPYD010000085.1, from coordinate 745 downwards.
AGTCGTCCTTTGTCATGGAGCCGATATCTCCCGCGCCGCGCTTGCGGACGGAGACACTGCCGTCCTCCATCTCTTTGTCGCCGACGACGAGCTTATAGGGAACCTTTTCCTGCTCGGCGTCGAAGATCTTTCTGCCGATCTTCTCGTTCCGATAGTCTGCGGAGGCGCGGATCCCCACCCCATTGAGCTCTTCGACGAGTTCTTGGGCATAGTCCGCCGCTCTGTCCGTGACGGGAAGGACTTTGACCTGCTCCGGTGCAAACCAGAGCGGGAACGCGCCCGCGTACTTTTCGATGAGCATGGCGAGCGTCCTCTCGTAACAGCCGATTGAGCTGCGGTGGATGACGTACGGCGTGCGGCGGACGCCGTCTGCGTCCACATATTCCATACCGAAGCTGTGCCCCGCGGCAAAGTCGATCTGGATGGTGATGAGCGTATCCTCTTTCCCGTAGACGTTCTTCGTCTGGACGTCGAGCTTGGGGCCGTAGAAGGCAGCTTCGTCGTCCGCTTCCACATAATCGAGCTTGAGATCGTCGAGGATATTCTTCATCATGGCTTCCGTCGCATTCCATGCCTCGTCGTCGTCGATATACTTATCGGACTTGGATTTCCCGCGCTTGGAGAAGCGGAAGGTGACGTCCTGCCGCATTCCGAGGCAGTCGAGGATATAATAGGAAAGGTCGAGGCAGCGCTTGAATTCCCCTTCCACCTGTTCCTTTGTGCAGATAATGTGCCCGTCGGACAG
>CANPYD010000084.1 GCA_947587775.1 uncultured Clostridia bacterium | reverse complement strand
GCCCCAAAAAAATCCTAAACTTCCTCTCTCCACAATTTTTGTTTGAAAATCTGTTGCACTTCATTTGACATTTCGCCGGGCGCTGCGCGACAGCTCCCCTACAAGGGGAAGCAAGAGGAGAACGCGTCTCAAGGGGGGCAGGGGCGGTTTTTGATTTTCGCCGCGATTTTTCTTTACAAAAAAAACTTTATCCGCTATAATAGGGTCATGATTCGCATTGCCGACGGCTGGAAGGATTTCTCCGTCCTCGCGACGGGAGACGGTTATAAATTGGAACGGTGGGGAGGTATCACCCTTCTCCGTCCCGATCCGCAGGTCATCTGGAAAGGGCGGGATCTCTTCTCCATGGACTATGACGCCGTGTACCGCCGCAGCGACAAGGGCGGGGGCGCGTGGGAGTTCCGCCGTCCCATTCCCGCGGAGTGGACGATCGGCTACCGGGAGCTCCGCTTCAAGATCAAGCCCATGGGCTTCAAGCATACGGGGCTGTTTCCAGAACAGGCCGTCAACTGGGAGCGGATGGGCTCTCTTGTCTCTGCCGCGATCGCAAAGGGGAGAAATCCCAAAATCCTCAACCTATTCGCCTATACGGGGGGCGCGACGGTCGCGCTCGCCAAGGCGGGTGCGGAAGTCACCCATGTGGACGCCGCCAAGGGCATGGTGGAGCGTGCGGGGGAGAATGCAAGGCTTTCGGGGATCACTTCGGGGATCCGCTACATCGTGGACGACTGCAAAAAATTCGTCCTCCGCGAGATCCGTCGGGGCAACCGCTATGACGGGATCGTCATGGACCCGCCCTCTTACGGCAGGGGGCCGAACGGCGAGATGTGGAAGATCGAGACGGAGCTCTTCCCCTTTGTGAAACTCTGTGCGGAGCTTCTGTCGGATGATCCGCTCTTTTTCCTCATCAACAGCTATACGACGGGGCTGCAACCCACCGTTCTGAGCAATTTACTGACGATCGCCCTCGGCGGCGGGGGACATACGGAAGCGTACGAGGTGGGGCTGCCCACCGGGGAGGGGATCCCTCTTCCCTGCGGCGCGGGAGGTATCTGCATCTATGACTGACATCACCGAAAACATTCTCTATGAGGACAATCACATCATCGTCGTCGTGAAGGAGCAAAACCTCGCCTGCTGTCCCGACGAAAGCGGAGATGAAAATCTCCTCGATTTAATTAAGGAATACGTGCGCGCGAAATACCAAAAGGCGGGGAACGTCTACATCGGGCTTGTCCATCGGTTGGACAGGCCCACGGGCGGCGTCATGGTGTTTGCGCGGACGAGCAAGGCGGCGGGCAGGCTCTCCGAACAGATGCAGACGGGGGATTTCGAAAAGAAATATCTTGCCGTTCTGAACGGCGTCCCCGATCCCGAAGAGGGAAAGCTCGAAGGCTGGCTGAAAAAGAACGCCGTCAACAATATGGTTTATCTCTGTCCGCAGGGGACGGACGGGGCGAAGTTTGCCTCCCTCGATTACCGCACCGTCTCCTCCCGCGGCGGGTATTCCCTCGCCGAGATCAAGCTGCATACGGGCAGGAGCCACCAGATCCGCGTTCAGATGGCGGGCGCGGGGCATCCCGTCTTCGGGGATATGCGCTACGGCGGGGAGCGTGCGCAGAAGGGGAAACTTGCGCTGTGGGCATACAGTCTCACCTTCACCCATCCCGTCACCAAGGAGCGCATGCGATTTCTCTCCGAGCCGCCCGCGGCTGCCCCGTGGAAGGAGTTCGACTCTGCCGCACTTTTCAGTGTATGATCGGTGGAAATTCTGCGAAAATTTTAATTTCTTGTAAGATAAAGGCAAATACCGCTTGACGGGCGGGGAAAATTATTGTAAAATAGAATGAGATGATCGTGCGGTATAGCCGCGTGGAGCAAGTTATATGAACAGGACAAAATCGCGTTTTATTACAATTCTTGCATGCTTTGCATTGCTTGTGCTGACGCTCGGGCTCGCCTTGGGCGCACTCAATCCCGCAGTTGTTGCGGATGCGGCGAACAATACGCCTTCCGCCCTCTTCGGCAACGGCCGGACGAGCGGCGACAAGACGGCGGCGTATGTGGCAGATGTGACGGCGGCGGCAGAGGAAGATCCCGTCGCCTATACGACGCTCATGCTCGCCACGAAGTACGATACTTTTGATGCTTCCGGCAACGTCAACGGCTCTGTTCAGCCCGAGGAAGGCAGCCTTGAGTATCTCTCCGCTCTCGCCCTCAGATGGTTTGATCCCGTCAAAGAGGCTCCGAAGGAAGAGCAGAAAGAGGAAGCGCAGGCCGCTTCGGCAAGAGCCGCGCAGATCCCCGAATACAAATATTTCAGCTTGACGTTCGCTTTCCCGGAAGTCAACTTCGAAACCTTCACGCTCACCATTGAGTCCAAGGAAGAGAACGCCCGCGAAAAGAACGGAAAAGCCGTGAACGAGCTCATCTTTGAAAACAAAGAGGAAGCAGTCACCGTTTATATCAAGGACGCAGACCATCAGACGGATGAGTACAAGGACTATACGCCCGACACCACCTATCCCGTCGATAAGGCAAGCGACATCACGCTCTCTTTTACGGAGAATTATGAGGACAAGACCTGCGAACCCGGGGAATTTTTCGTGATCCTCAAAAACGGCGAAAGCGAAGCGATGATCGGCAAGGTGACGAACATCGGCGGCTATTATATCGAGCGCAGCTCTTCCACCGATCTCAAGATCTCTCCCATGACTTTCTCCGTCAAACTTCCCGAGAAGGCGGAAAAGGGGCAGAAGATCCTTTTGAAGGAGCTCAACGGTCAGTCCCTCGCCGTTTCGGGCGGCAGCGTGACGAAGGACGAAAGCGGCGCTCCTTCCGAAGAAACAGATGGGACGGTGCTCTACAGCGGCTCCAAACTGACGGATACGGCGGCTCCCGCGCTCATTCTGGATGGCTATTTCTATGGCTTTACCATCGGGCAGAAGCTCAATTTTACCAGCTCCAATACCATTCATACGATCGATGTCGTCTCCTCTACCAAGTCGGCGACGAGTGCATCGATCGCGCGCTATCTGTATGTGGCACATAAGGACGAAAACGGCGAATGGGTCAAGCCCAACACCGCAACGCAGTCCGATAGCTATACTACCTTCAGCACGAGCGAATTCCTCTTCCCTACGGATGAGAAGACGCAGGTCAGCGAAAACGGTGAGATGTATCTCTCCATCCGCTTCACGCTCGACGACGGCAGACAGGATTGGAATAGGGAGTACTACTATCTCGACTGGTATGCGGTCTCCGAAGATCCCGAGATCGTGACGACGCTTGAGGAAGGCACGGAGAACGAGTTCCGTTATGTCGTTGCAAAGCGCAGAAGCGGCGAAGACCGCGCTCCGAAATACTCCGTTCTTACCGCAGACGCAGAGACGAGGACGAACAAAATCGCCAATCAAACGGAATACGACGCTATCGTAAAATCCTATCAGGATAAGATCACCGACCGCGCAAAGAACGCGAGTGCGGGCGACGGATCGGAGTTCTATCTTCCTTCCCTCCGCGAGCTCATCGTCAGCGACTATGCGGACTATCGGAACCTCAAATTTACGATCTGCTACTACAAGCCGGGCGTTGCGACGGGTTCCACCGCATCTTCCGTGACGGGAAGGGCATACAACAATCTCCACTTCGAGATCGAGGAGCCCGGCACCTACACGATCCGTATCTTCGCGACAGACGGCTCCAACAATACGATGAAGCTCTGGACGGAAGAGGATTATAACGACAGCGAGCTCGTCGCGCTCACGACAACGAATATCTGGGATTTCAAGAATGTTCCCGAATTCAAGTTCTCCGTCGGCTACAAAGGCGCGAAGATCGAAAAGCCCGAGCGGCAGGATATCGGCTACCTCGGCACCTCTTATTCGATCTCCTCGTTCGATATCGTGGCATACGGCAGCTGCAAGCGCTCCTATTCGCTGTATCACTTTGATGCTTCCCGTCTTCCCGAGGGTGAGCAAGTGACATACAGCCAGCTCGTCGATAATCCCGAAAAGTACATCGAGGACGAGAAATACGCCGATTACTTCTCCGAGCCGATCAAGGTGTTCAATTCCGCCATCGACGAAGAGGACACCGAGGCGTGGCAGAAAGCGCAGAACGATTACCACTGGAATCCCGGGACGACGCCCGGCTCCTTCGTTCCGCAGGAAGAGGGATATTACTTCGTCAAGTTAGAGCTCAAAGACCCGCTCAAGGGCAATGCCATTTCGGTGGCATATCAGGTCATTGAGATCCAGACGCCGTTCGAACAGACGACGGGGACGATCGACTGGTTCCGCAACAATGTCACTTCCGTGGTGCTGTTCTCGATCTCTGCGGTGCTTGCCATCGTGATCGTGATCCTGTTCATCGTCAAGCCTTCCGAAAAGAATGTGGAAGAAGTCGATCTCAACGAGCTCAAGGGCAAGAAATCCGGAAAGGATAAGAAATAATTGAATTGATCAAAACCGCCGCTTTCGCGGCGGTTTTTGTTTTTCGCAAATTTCTTTATGATTTGAGTGCCCTGCGGGCGGCATATCAAGGTCAAAGAAATTTGCGAGGGGTCAAGAT
>CANPYD010000083.1 GCA_947587775.1 uncultured Clostridia bacterium | reverse complement strand
AAAAAGAAATTTACGATATTGATTGCAATTTCCGCGAATGTGTGGTATACTGGAAAAAATCGGTAAAGGACCGGAAAATATGAATCCGAAGTACAAACGCATCGTATTGAAACTCTCGGGCGAGGCGCTCGCGGGCGAGCAAAAATTCGGGCTCAACGAAAACGTCGTATCCATGGTTGTGGATCAGCTTGTCAAAGTGCACGAAATGGGCGTGGAGATCGCGCTCGTCATCGGCGGCGGAAACTTTTGGCGGGGCAGGCAGGGCACGAAGATGGAGCGCACGACGGCGGATCAGATGGGCATGCTCGCCACCGTCATGAACTCTCTTGCGATGATGGACGCGATCGAACAGCGCGGCATTCCCGTCCGCGTGCAGACCGCGCTCAATATGATCTCCGTTGCGGAGCCCTACGTCCTCAGAAAGACGCTCCGCCACTTTGAAAAGGGCAGGATCGTCATCATCGCGTGCGGCACGGGCAATCCCTACTGTTCGACGGACACCGCCGCCGCCCAGCGGGCTTGTGAGATCGGCGCGGACGTCCTTCTCATGGCGAAGAATGTGGACGGGATCTACGATTCCGACCCCGCCAAAAATCCGCACGCCCAAAAGTATGGGACGCTTTCTTTTTCCGAGATCCTCGCAAAAGGCCTCAAAGCGATGGACGCGACCGCAGCAACCATGTGTATGGAGAACGATATCCCCGTGCTCGCGTTCGGGCTGGGCGAGAAGGATTCCATCGTCCGTGCCGTCTGCGGGGAAAATCTGGGGACGTTGATCTCCAACCGAACGACCGAATAAAATAAACCGATAAGGAGTGAAATTATGATCGACAACGAAAAAGTGGAAGAAATTGATCTGGTACTCGAAGATAAACTCGACAAATGCGTCAGCGTGTTGCGGGACGACTATGCTGCGATCCGTGCGGGGCGCGCCAATCCGCGCATTCTCGACAAGATCCAGGTCGAAGCGTACGGCGGCATGAGCCCCTTGCAGCAGCTCGGCAACGTCGCCGTGTCCGACGCGAGATGTCTCGTCGTCTCCCCGTGGGATAAATCCCTTTTGAAGGCGATCGAGAAGGCGATCCTCGCCTCCAATATCGGCATCACGCCCACGAACGACGGCACCGTCATCCGTCTCGTCTTCCCCGAACTCACCGAGGAACGCAGAAAAGATCTTGTCAAGCAGGTGCGCAAGATGGGTGAGGACGCCAAGGTCGCCGCGCGCAACGTCCGCAGAGAGGCGATGGAAGCCATCAAGAAGATGAAGACGAACAAGGAGCTCTCCGAGGACGAGAGCAAGAATTGCGAGATCGACATCGAGAAGACCGTCTCGAAGGCCATCGAAACCATCGACGCATGCGTGAAGGATAAGGAAAAGGAGCTCATGACCGTCTGATGGTTCCGAAGCATGTTGCGATCATCATGGACGGAAACGGGCGATGGGCGAAAAAGCGTCTTCTGCCGCGCGGCGCAGGACACCGTGCGGGTTTGAAGCGCATGATCGCCCTCGCAGATCATGCTTTTGAACGCGGGATCGCGTGCCTCACGCTCTTTGCGCTCTCCACCGAGAATCTCTCCCGCCCCAAGGAAGAGCTCGACGGGCTCTATTCCCTGTTCCGGGACTATTTTCCCGCACAGTCGGAGCGGCTCAAAGAGAAGAGGGTGACCCTCCGCGTCATCGGGAATATCGACCTTCTCCCCGAAGATATCCGCGCGATCATCCGCGAAGGGGAAGAACATACCGCGGGGGGAGAAAGGGGCACGCTCGTCTTTGCGCTCGGCTACGGCGCACGGCAGGAGATCCTCTCCGCCGTCAACCGCGCGGTAAAAGAGGGGAAGGAGCTCACGGAAGAGGAATTTTCCGCCCTTCTGTACACCAAGGACTTCCCGCCCCTCGATCTCATGATCCGCACGGGGAAGGAGATGCGCCTTTCCAATTTTTTACTGTATCAGGCGGCGTATGCCGAACTGTATTTTTCCGAAAAGATGTTCCCCGATTTTTCGGACAAGGATTTCGACGAGGCGCTGGAAGCGTATGAGAAGCGCGAGAGAAGATTCGGAAAATTGTAACAAAGGAGTTTTCTATGGAGACAGAACAGCCCGCCCGTAAGATGTCGGAGTTCAATATACGGCTTCTCACGGGAATCGTTTGGTGTACCGTCCTTCTCGGGTTTTATGCGCTCAAACTGTTTGTGAGCGATCTCTTCTTTGACGCCCTTCTCGTTCTTTTCGCCGTCATCGGCACCTATGAGATGCTCCGCGCGTTCGGCGATAAGGTCACAAACCAGCAGAGGGTCATCGTCATGACCTTTGCGGCGCTTCTCGTTACGACCTATGCGGTGAGCGACTTCATCTTTTCGGACATTCTCGGGATCACGGCGCCGCAGCCCGGCGCGAATCCTTCGACGTCGCCCGGCAGAAATTATTCGATATTCATCACGAGCGGGGTGTTCATCGCGGGACTCGCGGCGCTCCTCTCCCTCCTCGTGTTCCGCCATGAGGCGACTTCGCTCGAATCGACGGGCTATGCGCTCTTTGCGCTCGTCTATCCCTCGAACTTCCTCGTCGTGCTTGCCGTGTGCAATCATCTCGAGATCTATTCCGAACTTGCGCTCATGTTTGTCTTTGTGCTCTGTCCCTTTGTCGACTCGTTTGCCCTGCTCTTCGGGAAATGGTTCGGCAAAAAGTTCCCCAAGAAGATGGCGCCGCACGTCTCCCCCAAAAAGACGGTCGTCGGCGGGCTCGGGGGACTCTTCGGCGGGGCGCTCGGGGCGACAGTGATCTTCTTCTGCTACTACGGGCTCACCCTGCTCGACGGGACGGGCGTGTTGCACGGGCAGCTCGGCGGAATCTTTACGTTAAGCAGCTGGCTGGAAGCGCTCTTCTTCATCGGGCTCGGGATCTTTACGGCGGCGTTTTCGCAGCTCGGAGATCTCGCGGAGAGCGCCATCAAGCGCAAGATCGGCATCAAAGACATGGGCAATCTTCTGCCCGGGCACGGCGGGATCCTCGACAGGATCGATTCTTCCCTCTACGCGGGACTGATCGTCTGCCTCGTCATGGTCGCAAGGATCATGATTTTCGGCTGATCCGCATACCATAATTTGGGAACAGCGCCCGCCGCACAGCGGGCGTTTTCAATCGGAATCTATGAAAAAGATTGCACTCATCGGCTGTACGGGAAGCATCGGCAGACAGCTCGCCGAAGTCGTCCGCAGCCATAAAAACGAATTTTGCTTTACAACGCTCGTCGCTGGCAGCGACAGGACGGCACTTTCCGCGCTCAAAGAGGAGTTCCGCCCCAAGATCGCCTGCTGTGCTTCCGAGATCTCTTCCTACGCCGCCCTCTTCAACGATTGCGACATCGCCTTGATCGCCGCAAGCGGCTTTGCGGGGCTTAAGTATACGCTCGCCGCGCTCAAAGAGGGGAAAACGGTCGCCCTTGCGAATAAGGAGAGCCTCGTCTGCGGCGGCGAACTCGTGATGCGGGCGGCAGGAAAAAGCGGCGCGGAGATTGTTCCCGTCGACAGCGAGCATTCCGCCCTCTTCCAGTGCCTCGGCATGCGGCGGGACACTCCCTTCAAAAAACTGATCCTCACGGCAAGCGGGGGGCCTTTTCTGCATACGGAGCCCGAAAAGCTCGCTTTTGTTACGGCGGCGGAGACGTTGCGCCACCCCACATGGAAGATGGGGGCGAAGATCACCGTCGACAGCGCGACCCTGCTCAACAAGGGGTACGAGATCATCGAGGCGAGATGGCTGTACGGCGCACCCTTTGAAAAGATCGAGGCGGTCGTCCACCCCGAAAGCATCGTGCATTCCCTCGTACTGTTCGAGGACGGCGCATACCTTGCGCAGCTGGGGTTTCCGGACATGCGCCTGCCAATTCAGCTCGCGCTCACCTATCCGAAGCGCCTGCCCTGCCTCAACGAACTGGATCTGGCGGCGGTCGGCACCCTGCATTTCGAGCGTCTGCCTGTGGAAAAATTCCCCTGTTTTACCCTTGCGGTCGAAGCGGGGAAGGCGGGCGGGACGTGCCCGACGGTGCTCAACGGGGCGGCGGAGATCGCCGTGCATGCCTTCATAGAAGGAAGAATAGGCTTTTTGCAAATTGCCGAAACTGTCGAAGAAGTGCTTGGAAGGCTTCCCCGCGAGGAAGCGGACAGCTTCGAGACGCTATCCCGCGCGGATGCACGGGCGCGGGAGGAGGCGCGGCGTAGGATCTATGGAATCTAATCTCATGAGCGTCTGGGGAACGATCGGATCCGTCGCACTTGCGATCCTGATCCTCCTCGTGATGATTACCATTCACGAATTCGGGCATTATCTCGCGGGGCGGCTCCTGAAATTCAAGATCGACGAGTTTTCCGTGGGATTCGGTCCCGCGCTCTGTAAGATCAGGCGGAAAAAGACGGGGGAGCTCTTTGCAGTGCGCCTCATTCCGCTCGGCGGGTATTGCGCTTTTCACGGCGAGGACGGCCTCGACGAGGAGGAAGAGGAGACACCCCCCACCCTACCCTCCCCCCTCAGCGAGGGGGGAGGCGAGAACGTGACCGCTTCCCTCAGCGAGGGGGGAGGCGAGAACGTGAGC
>CANPYD010000082.1 GCA_947587775.1 uncultured Clostridia bacterium | reverse complement strand
CACGACCTTGTCGCCCACATTGAGCCCGACGGGAGCGAGGATGTACCTCTTTTCGCCGTCCGCATAGGCGAGGAGCGCGATGTTTGCGCTGCGGTTGGGGTCGTACTGGATGGATTTGACCGTCGCGGGAATGCCGTCCTTATTGCGCTTGTAATCGATGATGCGGTATTTTCTCTTGTTGCCGCCGCCGATGTGGCGGACCGTGATCCTGCCCGCATTGTTTCTGCCGCCCGACTTGCGCTGATCTTCGAGGAGCGCACGCTCGGGCTTTGCCTTGGAGATCTCCCCGTATACGGGAACCGTCATAAGGCGCCTTGCGGGAGATGTGGGTTTATATCTCTTGACTGCCATTTCTCTTTCCTCCGGTTACGACAACGAATTGAAGAATTCGATGGGCTTCGAGTCCTCGGTGAGGCACACGATCGCCTTCTTGGTGGTGGGGGTGTACCCCTCGTTGCGGCCCATTCTCTTGAGCTTGCCGGGCTGGGTCACGGTGTTGACACTCTTGACCTTCACGGAAAACATCTTTTCGACCGCGATCTTGATCTGCGTCTTATTGGCGTCCTTTCTCACTTTGAAGGTGTATCTCTTCTCCGCGATCCCGTCGTAGCCCTTTTCTGTGAGGACGGGTTTCAGAATGATATCCTCGGGTAACATCAGCAATATACCTCCTCGAGTTTTTTCACGCTGCCCTTCGTCAGAACGACGACCGCGTTCGCCACGACCTCGTAGGTGTTGATCTCATCCACGGAGAGGGTGGAAAGGGTGGGCAGATTTCTTGCCGCCAGAATGACGTCCGCGTTGGGCTCGTCCATGACGACGAGGGTACGTTTGTCGAGGTGGAGCGCCTTTCTGAACGCTTCCATTTCCTTTGTCTTGGGAGCGGAGACCGCGAGCCCGTCCACGACGAGGAGCTCACCGTCCGCGAGCTTCTTGGAGAGTGCGCAGAGGAGCGCCTTTCTCCTTGCCGTCGTATTCATCTTCTTGGAGAAGTCACGGGGCTTGGGTGCGAACACGACGCCGCCCTTCGTCCACTGGGGAGCACGGGTAGACCCTTGGCGGGCACGGCCTGTGCCCTTCTGCCTCCACGGCTTGATGCCGCCGCCGCGCACTTCCGTGCGGGTGAGGGTGCTCTTGGTGCCCTGTCTCTGGTTGCAGAGGTAAGTGACGACAGCCTGGTGGACGAGGTGCTCCGCGCACTCGTCGAACTCGACGCCGAACACGCCGTCGTTGAGCTCAAGCGTTTCGACCTCTTCACCCTTCATATTGTATACCTTTACGTTAGCCATTGTCTCACTCCTTATTTGCTCTTGACACTCGATTTGAGGGTCACGACGCTTCCCTTGGGACCGGGAATGGCGCCCTTGATGAGGATGCAGTTTCTCGCGACATCCACACGCACGACCTCGAGGTTCTGGATCGTCACGTTCTCAACGCCCCATTGTCCCGCAAGGTGCTTGTGCTTGAACACGCGCGAAGGATCGCTGATGGAGCCCATGGAGCCGGGTTCCCTGTGGACAGGGCCGACGCCGTGCGTTTCCTTCAGGCGGTGCTGGTTCCACTTTTTGATGACGCCCGTGAAGCCGTGCCCCTTGCTGACGCCCGAAACGTCCACCTTGTCGCCCGCCGCGAAGACGTCCGCCTTGAGCTCGTCGCCCACGCTGTAGCCTTCCATGCCGCGCACCTCTTTGAGGTACTTGCAGGGCTTGACGCCCGCCTTCCTGAACTGGCCGAGCTGGGGCTTGTTGAGCGACTTCTCCTTTGCTTCGAGGAAGCCGAGTTTGAGCGCCGCGTAGCCGTCCGTCTCCACCGTCTTGACTTGTACGACGGGGCAGGGACCTGCCTCGACGACCGTCACGGGGATGACTTTGCCGTCCTCCGCAAAGATCTGGGTCATACCCACCTTGCGGCCGATGATTGCTTTACTCATTGATAAAGTTCACTCCTTTCCTTAAAATATATTTCCGAAATACCGTTTCTGCCCGCCGCAAGGGCAGGCTTGTTTCAGTATTATTGGATCAAAGTTTTACCTTGATGTCCACACCCGCGGGGAGGTGGATGCTGTCGAGCAGTTTCGCGTTGGGCGAGTAGATGTCGATGATGCGCTTGTAGGTGCGGCATTCGAACTGCTCGCGCGAGTCCTTATCTTTATGGGGGCTTCTCAAGATGGTGACGATCTCGCGCTCCGTGGGAAGCGGGATGGGACCCGAGATTTTTGCGCCGCCCTTCTGCATCGTTTCGACGATGCGCTGTGCCGCTTCGTCCACGAGTGCGTGGTCGTAAGCGCTGAGCTTGATCCTGATCTTCTGACTTGCCATGATTTTTTTCTCCTTTTTTACGAACTTTATTCTTTCTCTGCGTCAACGCGTCCGTGCGTATCGAGGTCTCTCATCAAAAAAACACGATTTCCGTGCTTCCGGTAAAAGCCTCGGTTCGTCGCAGGGGTCAAGCCCCCACATTTGTCAACGGAAATTATCTGCCGAGGGGCTTTTCACCTCGATTTTTCAGTAACTTCCCGTCTCAACCCTATACTGCACAATGACACAGCGTATCTATAATACAAAAAAAATCCCCCTCTGTCAACGATTTGAGGGGGCTTTTTTGTAAAAATTTCTCTTTTTTTTGCCGAAAAGGGGCGAATTATGGAGCCCGTAGCAAAACATCACAAGATATTGGGGAGCGCCCCGCCGATACGCAGCCGGTCGGGCCTGATGACGGTTGTGCCGACAGTCTCCCTCATGACAGAACGGGGGAAACGAGCGGCACGCCGCAGACGTACGTTCTGACGAGGGCGAGCGTTATGACGAGCACGGTGACGATCCCGATCGCGATGAGGAGTCCGCGGATCCCCGCCTTGGGCATGCGGAAGCGCAAAACATAGAGGAATGCGGTAAGGCAGTAGCCGAACAGCATGATGAGCTTGACCGCGAGCGGCGAGAGGAACGTGAACATCGTCGCGATGAGATAGAATACGGGGATCGCGACGGCGGCGTTGGTGACGGGGAGCCCTTCGAAGGCGATCCGTTTGCCCTTCTTGTACGTCTCCTCGGTGACATTATAATAGGCAAGGCGGATGAGGGCGCAGAGCGGGAAGAGGCAGAGCGGCACATAGAAGTACCACTCCTTCATTCCGAGCCCGATGCCGATAAAGATGGGCGCGACGCCGAATGCGATGAGATCGCTCAGAGAGTCGATCTGCGTGCCGAACAGCCTGTCCGCGTCCGAGCGGTTCTTGCGCGTGGAAGCGACGGCTCCGTCAAAGGCGTCACAAAGCCCCGAAACAAGTAGACAGACGACCCCCCCCATAGGATTTACAGTCAATGACAGGATGATGCCGACGACGCCCGCGACCGCGGAAAGATAGGTGAGGATCACACCGTAGTGGTAGAACCCCACGATGTACTTTGCGCCTTCCCCCTTAGCCGCTTGGTTGTTCTCCGGATGCTCCGGATTCCCGGTTTTCTTCATAATCCTCTCCGTTTTGTTTTTCGACGTCCGAAGCAGTCTCTGCGGGCGCCGCTGCGGGCTCCCCTTCGGTCTGTCGGGCGGGGCGGGATCCTCCGCGGAAGGCTCCGTCCCCTGCGGGGCTTCTTTGGGCTTCCTGCGGATCATGACGGCATGGTAGATGAGCGTGTACACGCAAAATGAAGTGCAGACTGCCTTATCCGTTTCCTCACTCTGTTTTATTATTATAGTCTCGAAACATGCATTTTGTCAAGCATTTCGCGCTTTACGGACATTTTTTTACAAAACCCGCACGAAAACCTTTTTCCAAAAAAGGAAAAGTCCGCCGATCATTTTCGGCGGACAGTCGCTAATCCTTGATTCCGTATAGGTATTCCAGGCCTCTATAGGCAAGATACTTGAGGCGCATGCACTCCTGCACTGTCGGGAATATTTTTCCGTCCATCAGATCCTGGATATGCTCCTCGGAACACTCCGCAAGATCTGCCGCATACTTCTTGCTCACCTTGTAGCCCTCTATGATCATTGTAAGCCGCTGCCCGAATGCCTTCTTCCACGCTTCCTCACTGTCGTGCCTGTACCTGCGCGCATGCTCGTCCCAATCCATGATTCTCCTCCTGAAATAAAAAAGTGTGCCTCAAAGAGACACACTGCAAATGTATCTCTTTGTTGTCACACAAAGCCCTGTTTTCCCGATTTTTATACACGAAATAGGGAGATACATGTTGCCAAAGACAACATGTATAACAATCAGGAAAATATTCAACTCTGTGTGACGGTTTGATTATACCACACTCTTTTGAAAATTGCAAGAGTTTTTTGGGAAAATTCCTCCACGCCCCGTCATTTCGACCGAAGCGAAGCGGAGCGGAGAAATCTCGGCAAGAAGCCACCGCGTCATTCTGCCCCGCGCATGCGCAATCCGGAACGACACCCCCTCAGTCACCTACGGTGACAGCGTCTCACGCGGGTAGAGACCCGCGTGCGGTCAGCATTTGCCCGAGCATATGGGCAAATGCCAAGAAAATTTTGCGCCAAAGATGATCAACCTTTGGCAGAATGCAAAATTTTCCCCTACAAGGGGAGCCAAGGAAACCCCCACCTGACGCGCTTTGCGCGCCACCTATCTCACGCGGGTAGAGACCCGCGTTCGGTCACCGTTCGCGCCTCTGATGCGCTCACTCCTGTCGC
>CANPYD010000081.1 GCA_947587775.1 uncultured Clostridia bacterium | reverse complement strand
GACGACCGCCGACGCCGTGCCCGAGTTCTTCAAACAGGAGAATATCGACGTGTTCGTCAAGCAGGGGGTATATACGGAGAAGGAGCTCTCCGCCCGTGCGAATATTTCCCTCGAATATTACAGAAAGGCGATCAATATCGAAGCGCTCACCCTCGCCGAAATGATGAAGCAGGAAGTCTATCCCGCCGTCAATCAATATATTGCGGAGCTCTGTTCCGTCGCCGCTTTGAAACGGGGGGAGAGGCTCCCCTGCGGCACGGACGCCGCCCTTGCGAAACGGCTTGCCGAGATGAACGAAGCGCTCTATGCGGCAGTTGAGAAGCTCGAAAGAGACCTTGGCGAGATGCCCGCGGGGAACCTGCCCGCGGCGGAGAAGATGGCGCATGTCATCGTTCCCGACATGGACGCCGTCCGCCGCCTCTCCGACGGCATGGAAAAGCTCTGCGCGGCCAAGTATTGGCCTTTCCCCACTTATACGGAGATTTTGTATTCGGTGAAGTAACACCCCCTCAGTCGCGCAAGGGCGCGCGACAGCGTCTCGCGCGGGTAGAGACCCGCGCTTGGTCAGCATTTGCCCGAACAAATGGGCAAATGCCAAGAAAATTTTGCGCCAAAGATTATCAACCTTTGGCAGAATGCAAAATTTTCCCCTCGAGGGGAGCCGAGGACGGGGCGCAAGGCCTCCCCCCAAAAGGGGGAGGCCCCGCCGCAGGCGGTGGTGGGGGGAGCCAAGGGACTGCGTCATCCTGCCTGTTTACCGCGTCATGTTGAGCGTAGCGAAACATCCCGAGGAACGAAGTCCGAATTTTCATCCTCGGGATTCTTCGCACGCCGCAAGGGCGGCGGCTCAGAATGACGCGGGGGGGTGTGGTTTTCGAACATGCCCCCTCTATTTTGATGTCGCCTTCGAACATGCCCCCTCCCGAGGAGAGCGCCGCCAGACATGCCCCCTCCCAAGGAGGGGGGTAGGGGGGGTGGGCAATGGTTCCAATTACGTCATGTTGAGCCGCCGCTGCCCTTGCGGCGTGTCGAAACATCACCTTATTATCATGCGGTGACCCTTCGACAAGCTCAGGGTGACGTAATTGAGAACGACACCCCCTCAGTCACCTTGCGGTGACCCTTCGACAAGCTCAGGGTGACGTAATTGGGAACGACACCCCCTCAGTCGCGCAAGGGCGCGCGACAGCTCAGGCGGAAAAGGCTTCAAAAATAGAATGGTCGCCTTTTCCCGCCATCCCTAAGGAAGGACCCCTCAAGGGGGAGCCAAGGGACGAGGACAAGGGCAGCGCGACAGCCGTCCTCAAGGGGGAGCCGAGGAGAAAAAGAAAGGTCGACCACGAGGGGTCGGCCTTTCTTTCACAAAGGAGATTGGTGTAGTTAAATTCTCTTGTCCTCGTGGTAGTGCGTGTGGAGGACTTTGTGCGCCTTCTCGCTGTTGGGTGCGCCGAAATATTCGTCATAGATCATCTTGATGACGGGCGTATCGGCAGAGCGGCGGTATTCGTTCTTTGTATCGCTCTTGTAGAGCGCTTCCGCACGCAGAGATTTGAGGTCGAGGGAGTTGCGGATGCTGTCGGGAAGGGTGGGTTGTCCGCCGCCGTTCACGCAGCCGCCCGGGCACGCCATGATCTCGACGAAATCGTAGTGACGGGTGCCGTTCTTCACGCCTTCAATGATCTCTTTCGCGTTCGCAAGCCCGCTCGCGACGGCGACGCGGATCTCTTTCCCGGCGATCTTATAGGTAGCTTCCTTGATGGGAGTTGTGCCGCGGACTTCGTGGAAGTCTATAACTTCGAACTTCCCGTCGAGCATCTTTGCGGCAACGCGGAGCGCCGCTTCCATCACGCCGCCCGTTGCGCCGAAGATGGTGCCGCCGCCCGAGCAGGTCGCAAACGGATTGTCGAACTCTTCTTCGGGAAGGGAATTGAAGTCGATGCCCGCCGTCTTGATCATGCGGGCGAGCTCTCTCGTCGTGAGGGCGGTATCGACCTCGCCGCCCATCTCGGGACGGGACGCCTCGTATTTTTTCGCCGTGCAGGGGATCACGGAGACGACATAGAGATCCTTGGGATCGATCCCCGTCTTCTCGCAGTAATATGTTTTGAGAAGTCCGCCGAACATCTCCTGCGGGGATTTGCAGGTGGAAAGGTGGGGGATCATCTCGGGATACTTCTGTTCCACAAACTTGACCCAACCGGGGCAGCAGCTCGTGAACATGGGCATCGTGCCGCCCGTCTGGATGCGGTTCAGAAGCTCGGTCGCCTCTTCCATGATGGTAAGGTCGGCAGTGACGTCCATGTTGAACACTTCGACGTCCCCGAGCCGTCTGATCGCGGCAACCATCTTGCCCTCGACGTTGGTGCCGACGGGGTTATCGAACGCCTCGCCGAGCGTCGCGCGGACGGACGGAGCGGTGAAGAAGACGACCTTCTTCTGAGGGTTCGCGATGGCGTCCCAGACGTCGTCGACGGTGGTGCGCTCTCTGAGGGCGCCGACGGGGCAGGCAACGACGCACTGGCCGCAGCCGACGCAGACGGAGGACATCAGATCCATCTCGAATGCGCTGCCGACGTGGGCATTATACCCTCTCTGGATGGCGCCGATCGCGCCGACCGCCTGCTTGTTGCACGCCGCGACGCAGCGCATGCAGTTGATGCACTTGTCTCTGTCGCGCACGACATAGGGGGCGGAGAAGTCGATGGGGTGGCGGGTATCGTCGCTCGCGAAGTATTGCGGATCGCAGTGATACTCGATGGAGAGCCGCTGCAGTTCGCAGTTGCCCGCTCTCTCGCAGGCGAGGCACTCCTTCTTATGCTTCGAGAGCATGAGTTCGAGGGTCATCTTGCGGCTCTTTCTCACTTTCTCCGTATTCGTCTTGACTTCCATGCCCTCGGAAACGGGGTACACGCATGCGGCGACAAGCCCGCGCGCGCCCGTCGCTTCCACGAGGCACATACGGCAGGAGCCGACGCAGTTGACGTCCTTCAGATAGCAGAGGGTGGGAATGACGATATTTGCCTGTCTCGCCGCGTCGAGGATGGTGGAACCCTCGGGCACGGTCACGGGGATATTATTGATTTTCAGATTGATCATGTTAGCCATTGTCTGTCACCTCACTTTCTCTCAACTGCCTTGAACTTGCAGTTGCTCTGGCATACGCCGCACTTGATGCACTTTGCGGGATCGATCGCCATGGAAGGGAGCTTGTGCCCGGGGGCGATGTAATCTGTCTTGGAGATCGCCGCAACGGGGCAATTCTTTGCGCAGAGGCCGCAGCCGATGCACTTCTCCTTGTCGATCGTGTAGCTCAGAAGCGCCTTGCAGACGCCCGCCGTGCAGTGGTGATTCTTGATATGATCCTCGTACTCGTTGCGGAAGTGGTGCAGGGTGGAGAGCACGGGGTTGGGCGCGGATTGCCCCAAAGCACAGAGCGAAGAGGACTTCATGTGCTCTGCGAGCGCTTCGATCTTTTCGATATCGCCGTCCTCGCCCTTGCCTTCGGTGATTTTGGTGAGCATGTCGAGAAGGCGCCTTGTGCCGATGCGGCAGGGGGTGCACTTCCCGCACGATTCGTCCGCCGTAAATTCAAGGTAGAACTTGGAAAGGTCAACCATGCAGGTGTCTTCGTCGAGGACGATGAGTCCGCCCGAACCCATCATGGAGCCGATCGCAACCAAGTTGTCGAAGTCGATGGGGGTGTCGATGAGGTCGGCAGGGATACAGCCGCCCGAAGGTCCGCCCGTCTGCGCCGCTTTGAACTTCTTCCCGTTGGGAATGCCGCCGCCGATCTCTTCGATGATCTCGCGGAGCGTCGTGCCCATGGGAACTTCCACAAGGCCGACGTTGGTAATCTTGCCGCCGAGCGCAAAGACCTTGGTGCCCTTCGATTTTTCGGTGCCGATCGAGGAATACCACTTCGCCCCCTTCATGATGATGGGGTTGATGTTCGCCCACGTTTCGACGTTATTCAGAATGGTGGGTTTGCCGAAGAGACCCTTGACGGCGGGGAAAGGAGGACGGGGACGGGGCTCGCCGCGGTGACCTTCGATGGAAGTCATGAGCGCGGTCTCCTCGCCGCAGACGAACGCGCCCGCGCCGAGACGGATGTCGATATCGAAATCGAATCCGCTGCCTAAAATGTCCTTGCCGAGCAGGCCGTATTCATGCGCCTGCTTGATCGCGATCTTGAGCCTTTCAACGGCGATGGGGTACTCCGCACGGACGTAGATATAGCCCTGATGTGCGCCGATCGCATAGCCCGCGATCGTCATTGCTTCGAGCACGCAGTGGGGATCGCCTTCGAGGACCGAACGGTCCATGAACGCGCCGGGGTCGCCCTCGTCGGCGTTGCAGCAGACGTATTTGACGTCGTTGACCGAAGCTTTTGCGAAAGCCCACTTTCTGCCGGTGGGGAAGCCCGCGCCGCCGCGGCCGCGAAGTCCGCTTTTCAGCATCGTGTCGATGACGTCGTCGGGGGTCATGGTAGTGAGAACTTTTTCGATGGCGGCATAGTCGCCCGCCGCGATCGCCTCTTCGATGTCTTCCGCCGCGATCACGCCGCAGTTTCTGAGCGCGATACGCATTTGTTTCTTATAGAAGGGCGTCTCCGCAAAGGGGGTGATGGAGCCGTCGGTGTGGACGGTATCCTGATAGAGGAGCTCTTTGACGATCTCCCCGCC
>CANPYD010000080.1 GCA_947587775.1 uncultured Clostridia bacterium | reverse complement strand
AACGACCTTACCGCGCGCAAAAACATGCAGCTGGCGGCCTTCGACGCGGGGCTGGCGTTCACGATCTCCTATGTCGGCTATGTGCACGCCGTGGCGCATTCTCTGGGGGGCATGTACAACTACCCCCATGGCAAAACGAACGCAACGCTTCTACCGTTCATTTTGAAAATCTACGGGAAAAAGTGCTATAAGCGGCTTGCAAAACTCGCCCGCGCGAGCGGCGTGAGCAACCAAAAAAAGAACGAAGCGGCGGCAAAAGAATTCATTGCGTGGATCGAAGGGCTCAACGAAAAGACGGGGATCCCCGCAACGCTCGACGTCAAAGAGGCGGACATCCCGCTCCTTGCAAGCCATGCGGACAAAGAGGCGAATCCCCTCTATCCCGTGCCAAAGCTCATGAACAGACGGGAGCTCGAGGAGATCTATCGCGGCATTCGCAGGACGCCCGACCTCGACAGCGCGGGCAAACTCGCCCTGCAAAAAGAATATTTTGCGACGGGAGCGGCCCTTCCCGTCAAGGGGCGGAAAAAACTCCTCAAAAAGTTGTATTCCGCGATCGAAGCGCATGAAGATGAGATCAACGCCGCGCTGAAACAGGACCTCGGCAAGAGCGTTTCCGAAAGCTATATGTGCGAAGTCGGCATGACGCTTGCGGAGATTTCCTTCATGCTGAAACATGTCAAACGATACGCGAAGGAAAAGCGCGTCCGCACGCCCCTCGCACAGTTCCGTTCCCGCAGCTATCAAAAGCCCTCGCCCTACGGGTGCGTGCTCATCATGAGCCCCTGGAACTACCCCTTCCTTCTCACGATGGAACCCCTCGTCGACGCATTGGCGGCGGGAAATTGCGCCATTGTGAAACCCTCCGCATACTCTCCCGCGACAAGCAAAGTGATGGCAAAGCTCATCGAAGAAGTGTTCCCGCCCGAAAGAGTGAACATCGTGCTCGGCGGAAGAGCGGAAAACAGCGCGCTTCTCGACCTCGCATTCGATAAGATTTTCTTTACGGGAAGCGTTGCCGTCGGGAAAGAGGTCATGCGGCACGCCGCGGAAAAGCTCATCCCCGTGACTTTGGAACTCGGCGGGAAGAGCCCCTGCATCGTGGATGAAACGGCAAACCTCAGACTTGCCGCAAAGCGGATCGTGTTCGGGAAATTCCTCAACTGCGGCCAGACCTGCGTCGCGCCCGACTACATTCTCGTACACAAAAATGTCGAGGAGCGGCTTCTGAAAGAATTGAAGCACCAGATCGAAAAGCAGTTCGGAAGCGATCCCCTGAAAAATCCCGATTACGGCAAGATCATCAATGAAAAGCACTTCACGAGGATCTGCGGGCTCATCGATCCCGCCAAGATCGATTGCGGGGGAGAAACGGACGCCGAACATCTCCGCATCGCTCCCACCGTGCTCCGCGGCGTTACCCGCGAAGACGCCGTCATGCAGGAAGAGATCTTCGGCCCCGTCCTTCCCGTGCTCACCTACACCGATGAGGAAGCAATCATCAGCGAGATCAACGCGAACGGCTCCCCTCTCGCGCTGTATCTCTTTACTTCCGACAAAAAGACCGTGCAGAATATCACCTCGCGCGTCGCGTTCGGCGGCGGGTGCGTCAATGACGTCGTGATCCACCTTGCCACGTCGAATATGGGCTTCGGCGGCGTCGGGAACAGCGGCATGGGCAGCTACCATGGAAAAGACGGCTTCGACTGCTTCACCCATAAGAAGAGCATCGTCGACAAAAAGACGTGGATCGATCTTCCGATGCGCTACCAGCCATACAAAAAAATCTATGATAAACTGATCCGTTTCTTCCTGAAATAAGCGTTTCCCCCTCTTTGAGGGGGATTTTTTTGCCCAAAATGAAAAATTCAACGAAAATTTTATAATTTAACCAGCGGCAAACAATAACCCGTCGGCTGTGCCGACGGGCGCTTTGTAATTGCAAAAAATTATTCTTTCCGCTTCTTCCTCGCAAACCGGACAAGCGCATAGGAGAGCGCCATCCCGACGAGAAGCAGCGCCGCCGTGGCGACGAAATACCACGGATCCGACATCAAAACCGTTCCCGTCTCGCGGATGACGGAGGTATACACGGCGGGAATGCTCCCGACGATAAAGCCGATGATCGCGAAATATGTCCCGCGCGGGAACTTCTTCAAGAGATATTTCATGAGCACGGAGATCCCGAAAAATCCCCCTATGACGCCGATCCCCGCGCAGAGGAATACGAGAAGGCTCACGCCGACGTCCTGCCCGTGCAGCAGATGCTCCGTGAGAAGCCCGATGAGCGGGTTATAATACCCGAAGATGAGGAGCAACATGGAGCCCGAGATCCCCGGTACGACGAGCGCGCACGCCCCCACCGCCCCGATCAGCACGAGAAGCAAGTATCCGCCGAAGTTCAGATCGAGAAGATCGACTTCCCCCGCCATGGGGGGAAAGCAGAGAGACGCCGCCGCGGCGAGAGGAACGAGGCAGGCAAGGATATGCGTCCACTTCGGCTTCCCCTTGACCTTCTCCGTCACGGAAGGCAGGCCGCCGATCGCAAGCCCGACAAACAGGGAGACCGTCGGGATCGGGAACTTTTCAAGCCCCCATTGGATCGGGAGAATGAGCGCCGCGATCCCCAAAACCATGCCGAGAAGGATGGGCAGTAAAAAGAGAATGCTCTTTTTGAATTGTTTGAACAGATCGGCAACGCTCCCCACGAGCTTTTCGTAGATCCCGAGGATCGCCGCGACCGATCCGCCCGAAAAGCCGGGGATGATGAAGGCGACGCCGATCGCCGCCCCCCTCGCGATATTGAGCCAGAATTCCGTAAACGGATTTCGTTTTTTCTCCGTTTCGGAGGAATTGCACGCTTCCATACTTTTAAGTATATCATAGGAAGCGGCAAAATACAACCGTTTTGCAAAAACCTCGTCGGTAAATTACACGATCCCCTGCGCCGTCATGGCGTCGGCGACTTTCAAAAAGCCTGCGATGTTCGCGCCCGCGACATAATCCCCCGCCGCGCCGTATTCCGCTGCCGCACGGTCGATATTATGATAGATATTCACCATGATGGTTTTGAGCTTCGCGTCCACTTCTTCGAAACTCCAGTACGATCTGCCGCTCGACTGCGCCATTTCGAGCGCACTCGTCGCGACGCCGCCCGCATTCGCCGCCTTCGCGGGAAGAAATACGACGTTCGCGTTTTGGAAGACGGAGATCCCGCCGAGCGTCGTCGGCATGTTCGCCCCCTCGCCGACGTATTTCACGCCGCCGCGCACGAGCGCCTTGGCGCTTTCTTCGTCGATCTCATTCTGCGTTGCGCAGGGCAGAGCGATGTCGCAGGGGATGTTCCAGATCCCCTTACAGCCCTCATGATACTCCGCGCCCTTCACACGCTCTGCATAGAGTTTGATGCGCCCGCGTTCGACTTCCTTGATCTGCTTCACTACGGCAAGATCGATGCCGTTCTTATCATAGATATAGCCGTTTGAATCGTACATGGCGACGACGTTCGCGCCGAGGCTCTGCGCCTTCTGCACGGCGTAGATGGCGACGTTGCCGGAGCCCGAAACGATGACGGTCTTTCCCTTGAATCCGTCGCCGCGGCACTTCAACGCCTCTTCCATCATATAGACGAGGCCGTAGCCCGTGGCTTCGGTACGCGCAAGACTTCCCCCATAGCTGAGTCCCCTGCCCGTGAGAACGCCGACGTGCTCGCCGCGGAGCCGCTTATACTGGCCGAACAGATACCCGATCTCCCTGCCGCCGACGCCGATGTCCCCCGCGGGAACGTCCGTATCCTGCCCGATGTGGCGGAAGAGTTCCGTCATAAAACTTTGACAGAAGCGCATGACTTCCATATCCGATTTCCCCTTGGGATCGAAATCGCTGCCGCCCTTACCGCCCCCGATGGGGAGACCCGTCAGGCTGTTTTTGAGGATCTGTTCGAGTCCCAAAAATTTCATGATGGAAAGATTGACGGACGGATGGAACCGAAGTCCGCCCTTGTAGGGGCCGATCGCACTGTTGAATTGCACGCGGTAGCCCTTGTTGACGCGGACGTTTCCCCCATCGTCTACCCACGGCACACGGAACATTATAATGCGTTCCGGTTCGACAAACCGTTCCAAAAGCGCGGTTTTTTCATATTCGGGATGCCGTCCGACGACGGGACGGAGCCCGTTTAAGATCTCCGTCGCTGCCTGATGAAATTCTGGTTCATTGGGATTTTTCGCCTTGAGGGTTTCCAGTACCCGCTCTACATAATCCATTTTCATTCTCCTGAAACTGTATTTCTTCCATTATAACAAATTCTTATGATTTTTGCAGAAAAATTACAGAAAAAATCGTTTTGTATTATTTATAGAAACTATAAGCTCTGCTTAATTCTCTTTTTGTGCGAAATCAAGAAAAACGCTTGCTTTTTTTCCGCGATTGATGTAAAATCAAGATAACGCTTCCGTAGTTAAATGGATATAACAAGCGCACCTTGGGGCTAATTATGGGTTCGCCCGACGCGGAGCGGCGCACGAGCGTTCCGAAACAGCTGACAAAAGCGAACTGTCGTAACGCGAAGTATTCCCGTCGGGACGGGAAGCGAACAACTGAATCGTAAATCATGCTTCCGTAGTTAAATGGATATAACAAGCGCACCTTGGGGCTAATTATGGGTTCGCCCGACGCGGAGCGGCGCACGA
>CANPYD010000079.1 GCA_947587775.1 uncultured Clostridia bacterium | reverse complement strand
GGTTTGCCAAACCCCTCAACGATCTTTCGCGCGGCTGTAAGACCGCCGATATCGTCTGCGCGGTCGCCATCACCGCTCTGCAGGCGGCGGATCTGTGAGGTAACGCCATGGGACTCTTCGACGGACATAAGATCGACCGCCTCATCGAACGTGGCTCCATCGACGAAGTGGGGATGCTCGGCACAGAGTTTTATGATCGTGGCGATTACGGCAACTATGCGCGGCTCTGGATCGGCTATGCGCAGCGCCTCGACCGCACACACTCCCAAAGCGGGAGCAATCCAGACGCGTGGTGCATCGCGGGCAGGATCTATGAAAAGGGCATCGGCGTCTATCCCGACATGCGCTTGGCGTTCTATTGGTACAACAAAGCGTCGAATTGCGGCATGATGTCCAACGAGGACGCCATGTATAAGCTCGGGTATTTCTACGAGAACGGCTACGGCACGTTCTGCGACATGGAGGAGGCCGTCAAGTGGTACCGCCGCGCTTCGGGTTCGGGAAGCGAGGAGGCGCGCCGCGCGCTCGAGCGCCTCGGATATTGAAAAAGGGAATAAAAATCGAGAAGGTATTATGAAGGAGTCTTTATGAAAATTTTAGTCATCAACGCAGGGAGTTCTTCCCTGAAATACCAGCTCATCAATATGGAGACGGAGGAAGTCATCGCAAAGGGCGGGTGCGAGCGCATCGGCATTGACGGCGGCAAGCTCACGCATAAGGCGCACGGGCAGACGTACGTCATCGAACAGGAGCTTCCCGATCACACCGCCGCGATCTCCCTCGTCCTCAAAGAACTTGTTGACGAAACAGCGGGCGTGATCAAATCGATGGACGAGATCGACGCCGTCGGGCACCGCGTCGTCGCTTCGGGCGAGACGTTCACGAAAACCACCCTCGTCACGGATGAAACGATGAAGGCGCTCGAGCCCCTTTCCGAGCTCGCGCCCCTCCACAACCCCGCCGCGATCCTCGGGATCAACGCCTGCCGCGCCATCATGCCCGAAAAAAAGATGGCGATGGCGTTCGACACGTCCTTCCACTCCACCATGCCGCCCTATGCCTATCTCTACGGCATCGACTACGACGATTATAAGAAGTATCAGGTGAGAAAATACGGCTTCCACGGTACGTCGCATAAGTTTGTATCCGCGGCGGCGGCGGAGTACCTCGGCAAAAAGCCCGAAGAACTGAAAATCATCACCTGCCATCTCGGCAACGGCTCTTCCATCTCCGCCGTGAAGGGCGGAAAGTGCATCGACACAACGATGGGCTTCACCCCCCTTGCAGGCGTGCCCATGGGGACGCGCAGCGGGGATATCGACGTCGCGGCTGTGGAGTTCCTCTGCAAGAAGAAGGGGATGAGCTTTGCGGAGGGCGTGAACTATCTCAATAAGAAGTGCGGCATGTTGGGCGTTTCGGGCGTCTCTTCGGATTTCCGCGATCTGTGCGCGGCGGCGGAAGAGGGGAATGAGAGAGCGCAGCTCGCCCTCGATATGTTTGCCTATGCATGCAAGAAGTACGTCGGCGCCTATATGGCTGCGCTCGGCGGACTGGACGTCATCGTCTTTACGGCGGGCGTCGGGGAGAATACCCCCTCGGTGCGCGAAGGGGTCCTCGACGGGCTGGAAGCGTTCGGCGTCAAGCTCGACAAGGCGAAGAACGTCTATAAGAACGACGGTGCCATCCATGACCTCTCGGCGGCGGATTCCAAGGTGAAGATCCTCGTGATTCCCACCAACGAGGAGCTCGTCATCGCCCGCGAGACGGCGGCTCTCCTCTGATTTTCTTGTAAATTGCGAAAAACAGGGCAGATTGCAGGCAAAAACGATTGACAGAAAGCCGCAAATAAAATATAATTAGACAGTCAATGATTCCGAGGATCGACGTCCGCGGTTGTTCCGCGAGGAAAAATTTCACGGGGAAACTCGAATTTTCGTTCGATGCGGACGAAACATGGCTGGATATTCCCTATGTGGAGTTTGCTTCCCCCGTCAAGGCGGCGCTTTCCTACGAGATCTTTTCCGACGATAAAGCGGAAGTGACGGGCACCGTGACCTTTGCCCTCAAAGGGCTCTGTTCCCGTTGCCTTGCTTCGGCGGAAGAGGAGATCGTGTTTCCCGCGGAAGGGGTGTTTGCGCCCTCTCCCGAAGATGAGGAGTACGGGTACGCAAACGGCTTTGTCGATTTAAGGGAGTTCTTGCGCGATACGGTTCTGTTCGCGCTTCCCCAAAGACTTCTGTGCAAGGCCTGTGCGGAAGATGAATCCAAGAACGAATAACGAGAAAATAAGAGGTGTAAGATGGCGGTTCCCAAGAGAAAACAATCCAAGAGCAGAACGGATAAGCGCTTTGCAAACTACAAGGCAACGGCGGTAACGCTTGTAGAGTGCCCCCATTGCCATGAACTCAAAGTAGCGCACAGGGTATGCAAGAACTGCGGCTGGTATGACGGGAAAGAAGTTGTGCCCGAGCCTGTCGAAAAGAAGTAACAAACAAAGGACGGACGCTTTTGTCCGCCTTTTTTGTCGTCAGGGGATCCTATGAATCAAACTGCATTCTATCAATTATCATACGGGGTGTATCTCGCCACCACATGGGACGAGGGCAGACCGGTCGGCTGCGTCGCCAACAGCGCCATGCAGATCACTGCCGATCCCGCAAGCATTGCCGTAAGCATTAATAAGGTCAATTATACTCACAAGTGCATCGGCGATTCGGGGTATTTTGCGATCTGCGTGCTCGGCGAAAACGTCGATCCCAAACTCGTGGGCAATTTCGGGTTCCGCTCCTCGCGGGATGTCGATAAATTTGCGGAGACGCCCTATCAGGTGCGCTCCAAACTTCCCGTCGTGGACGACTGCCTGTGCTATTTCGCCTGCAAGGTGATCGGGAAGATGGAAACTTCCACCCATACCGTCTTTTTGGGCGAGGTGTACGACGCGCAGGTTCTGCACGGCGGCAACCCCATGACATATGCCTATTATCACAAGGTATTGAAGGGAAAGACGAGCGTGAACGCGCCCACATATGTCAAAGAGGAGCCCAAAAAGGGGACGGGTGCGCGGTACGTCTGTAAGGTGTGCGGGTATGAGTACGACGGCGACGTGCCCTTCGAGGATCTGCCCGACGACTGGGTCTGCCCCTTGTGCGGCGTGGGAAAGGACATGTTCATGAAGATCGGCGGGGCCGCGGAAAAGAAGTACCGCTGTACGGTCTGCGGCTATGAGTACGACGGGAAGATCCCCTTTGAGGAGCTGCCCGACGACTGGGTCTGCCCCTTGTGCGGCGAACCCAAGAGCGCCTTTGCAGAGATAAAATAAAATTTTTCAAGAACGACGGAAAAGTCGTTCTTTTTTTGTATGCGGTGAGGGCGACACTCCCTCGCTTCCCCTCTCAGGGGAAGTACCCGCGCAGCGGGGGATAGGGTTTTTCGGGAACCCCTCAGTCGCGCAAGGGCGCGTGACAGCTCCCCTGAGAGGGGCGCCAAGGGTGGGCGGCCGCGGTGACAGCTCCCCTGAGAGGGGCGCCAAGAGGGGGGCGCGGTGCCAGCTCCCCTGAGAGGGGCGCCGAGAGACGGGGCGCTTCTCTGAACATGCCCCCTCCTGAGGAGGGGGGTAGGGGGGTGGGCAACGATTCTTAATACGTCATGCTGCCCAGCGCGCACGTTCTTTTGTTGTCGAAGCGCGGCACGAGCGGGCACTGCCCGCGAAGTAGCTCGTCGAAGCATCACCTTATTTATAATGCGGTGACCCTTCGACTACGCTCAGGGTGACGTAATCGGGAACGCCCTCAGGGTAATCGGACCGACACCCCCTCAGTCACCTGCGGCGACAGCTCCCCTGAGAGGGGAGCCAAGAAACCCCTCTGTCACTCGCAAGCTCGTGACATCTCCCCTAAGAGGGGCGACAAGGGGGGCGTCTGCGGTGTCAGCTCCAACACAAGGCACGCCCTTCGGGTGCCCTCGAGGAGGAGCCGAGGGGACGGCCGCCCTTCCGCGTCATTGATCGCTTTTGTGCAAATTGTACAAATTCGGGTTGGAAGTTTGGTTGGTTTTTCTATTGAAAAAGAGCGCGGAATCTTGTAAAATTACAATATACAAATCTGTATCAACAGGGAGGAAAAATTTTATGTCCGGTCTTTTACTCAAAGGCATTAACAAGATCTATCCCGGCGGAAATCAGGCGGTGTTCAACTTCTGCCTCGAGATCAGGGATAAGGAATTCATGGTCTTTGTCGGCCCTTCCGGCTGCGGCAAGTCCACGACGCTCCGCATGATCGCGGGTCTCGAAGAGATCTCTTCGGGCGAACTTTACATCGGCGACAAGCTCGTCAACGACGTCGTCCCCAAGGACAGAGACATCGCGATGGTCTTCCAGAACTATGCACTTTATCCCCATATGTCCGTTTACGACAATATGGCGTTCGGCCTGAAGCTCCGCAAGATCGCGAAGGACGAGATCGACAGGCGCGTCAAGGAAGCCGCAAAGATCCTCGGCATCACCGATTATCTGTCCCGTAAGCCGAAGGCTCTTTCGGGCGGCCAAAGACAGCGTGTCGCGCTCGGGCGTACCATCGTCCGTGAGCCCAAGGTCTTCCTTCTCGACGAGCCTCTGTCCAACCTCGACGCGAAGCTCCGTGCGCAGATGCGTACCGAGATCAGTAAGCTCCACGTCCGCCTCGCTACGACCTTCATCTATGTCACGCACGATCAGATCGAAGCGATGACGATGGGTACCCGTATCGTTGTCATGAAGGACGGCTTCATGCAGCAGGTCGATACCCCTCAGAACCTCTACGATTATCCCATCAACCTCTT
>CANPYD010000078.1 GCA_947587775.1 uncultured Clostridia bacterium | reverse complement strand
CTTGTCGGACGACAAGCCGGACGACAAGCCCGCGAAGGCCCCCGTCATCACGGCGGAGGACGTCACCGTGCAGGCGGGCAGATTTTTCGACCCCCTCCAAGGCGTTTCGGCTCGGAGCGCGGACGGCGAAGATCTCACGCCATACCTTTCTGTTTCGGGCGAGGCAGATCTTGCGCGCACAGGTGTTTATGCCTTAACATATTCTTTGACGTATGACGGAAAATCTGCCACCCATGTCCGCTATGTCACCGTCGAAGACAATCCTTTGATCGGAAAAGAAGATCCCGTCTTCATCTATGAATCGGAGGAAAATTTCAATATCGCGCGCGGCTGTGATGCCTTTGCTTCCAGCGAAAACGGCAACGCGAAGGCCTCGGCAGCCTTTGACGGCGATCCGTCGTCCCGCTGGGAGAGCGTGCACGGCGTCGACGAGGTGACTCTCACCGTGGATCTCGGCGCATATCTGCCCATTGAAGAGGTTTCCATCCTTTGGGAAGCCGCCTATGCGACGGAGTTTGAGATCCTGCTCTCCGACGATGGGCAGGAATACCGCAGCGCCCTCTCCGTCGAGAATTTTACCTATCAAAACGGCGTTGCGGCGGTCTATCCTGTCGGCGAATCGGCGCGGTTCGTCAGGATTGCCTGCCATGCGCGTGCAACGATCTACGGGTATTCTATTTATGAATGCGCGGTGCTCGGGAAGAAGGGAACGGTCATTCCCGCCGAAAAATTTCCCGTGCTCTATGACTCCGAATCGGCATCGATCCCCGACGAACAGAGCCTTGTCTTCGATCTCGGGAGCGTCAAACGCTTCGATTCCATGGAGATCAGCTGGAAGGACGGCACGCCCCTTTCCTACGCCGTCTCTGTTTCCGACGACGGCCGCAGTTACGCTGCCGTCACGCACAGCGGGAACGGCTTCCGCGAGGGGGAACTCAGCGCAAGATATGTTAAACTCACGATGCACACCCGTCGGTTTTACATGTCCGCCTACCGCATTTCCCAGACGCTTTTCAGAAGCGGCGGCGCGGAACTTGGCGGCGTCACCGTTTCAGGGGAAGGCATGGAAGGGCATCCCGCTTCGGATGCGCTCCGCGACTGGGGGACATGGTGGGAGAGCGTCCACGACCTTGCCCCGCAGACCGTCGACCTCGGCGAGGTCAAGGAAATCGGCAGGATCGACCTCACATGGCGGGGCGACGACGGCGGAAAGGGCAAATATTACGATTTACAGACGAGCATCGACGGTTTGGCGTATCGGACGGTCTACCGCCAGACGCACGGCGGGCTCAGAGAGCAGAGTATCTATCTCTACGATTCGGCGCGGTATCTCCGCATTGTCGACTATCAAAACGGCGACACTTCAGAGCGGCAGGGCGGGACGCGCTTCATGCTCGAGGGAATGAAAGTGCATTCCCAATATCCGAACGAGGAAAAAGTCGAGTACGACGTCACGCTGCAATTTCCCGAGACCCAAACGGTGGAGGGGGAGAACGGCAGTTACGTCACGGGGGATGTGACCTTCCCGTCGGCGCGGCTCGTCACCTATCTCGACGAGTCTCTGCGCGGGAAGCCGATCCCGAGCAACGATTGGTGGCAGTCGCTGCTTGTCAACGACAAAGGGCACAATCTGTATCTCAACCCGCTCGTTGCGACCTTCGACGGCAAGGGCCTCTGGCTCACGAATCCCGGCGACGGCTACTATTCGGGCAACGATCCCGGCAACGGCAGCCAGACGATCGATCAGGACATGCACGATCTTCACATCGGCTGCGACGGCATGACCGACGGGACAGAGGTCCGCGTGACGGGCTACGACGATTTTTCGGTCTCCGCCGCCATGACGGACAAAAAGGGGATCGATAAACTCACCGTCTTTTTGTCGCAGGGGGCGCTCTACGGCTATTTCTTCTTTGCCGAACCCGACAAGGCGGTGATCTCCGCCGATTCGCTCCTCGCGGTCTATGATCTGAGCGGCAACCGCATTCCAGACGGCGGGACGCATACGGGAGACGGCGTCATCGTCTGCGTTCGCACGCACAGCGGGTATGTCGGCGGGAGACAGAACGGCGGCAGCCCCGAATATGAGGAACGCTTTTATGTCGTCAACGCGCCCGCGGACACGCAATTTCTCTGCAATCGGGACGGGATCCGCATTCTTATGGAGAAGGGGAATTATCTCTCCGTCGGGGCGCTTTCCTCGGTCGTGACTGTCAGCGGGAACGCCGCATCGGAAAGTGATCCGCACGGCGCGCCCAATCTCGAAGAGGCGGCGCTTCTGCATGCGCACGGCTATGCGTTCATCGTCGGCACCCGCTGCGACAGCACATTTGACGGAAAGCAAAATCTCGTAGAGACCGCATTTCGCTTCAAAACGTGGCTGGTGCGGGAAGGGTTTTCCGCCGAAACGTACGCCGCGTTCCTGCCGCATCACTACAAAAATTCCGAAAACGCCCTCAAGGACAGTTACGCCTATGCGACCGTGCACGGCGATTGCCGCGGGCACGTGGGAAATCTTTATACGACGAGAGACCGCTTCTACGGCATCGTACCGCAGTTTACGGAGCCCGCGGACGACAATTATTCCGCCGAAACGCTCCTCGCGCTCCTTCAAACGCTGTACAGGAGCAACGGCGGAGAGAAATCGCCCGAAGAATGCAACCTCATCAACGGCGATCCCTACTGGCAGGGGAAAAATCTTCACCCGATGGCGATGGCTGTGATCGCCGCCGATCAGCTCGGCGCATACGATCTGCGCGACGGCTTCCTTCAAAAGATCCGCTTTATCCTCACGGACTGGTTTACCTATACCGAGGGCAACGAGCCAAACGGCGCCTATTTCTACTACGACAGCGAGTGGGGGACGCTCTACTATAAGAACAGCGAATTCGGCGCGGGCGTCAACCTTGCCGATCATCACTTCACTTACGGTTACTTTACGCTCGCGGCGGGCGTGCTGTGCGCTTACGATCCCGCCTTTGCCGCCGAATACGGCGACATGATCGAGCTCCTTCTCAGGGACTATATGAACCCTTCGCGGGAGGATGCGCTCTTTCCCTACATGCGCAACTTCGACCCGTTCGCGGGGCACAGCTGGGCAGGGGGCTATGCGGACAACAACGCGGGCAACAATCAGGAGTCCGCGGGAGAGGCCCTCAACGGCTGGGTCGGTGCCTATCTCTATGCGACGGCCGTCGGCAACGAGGCATACCGCGAGGC
The DNA here is from genome assembly GCA_947587775.1 of uncultured Clostridia bacterium. Classification (GTDB taxonomy): domain Bacteria; phylum Bacillota; class Clostridia; order Christensenellales; family Borkfalkiaceae; genus Gallimonas. Next base: position 1,729 of record CANPYD010000078.1, on the reverse strand, counting down.
GGCGATCTGCGGGTTTACGACGGAGCTCTCCGCGATCAAGCAATACTGGTTCAATTACGGCGGGGACAGCTTTGCCGAATTTTACCCGTACGGCGGGATCGGACAGCTCTACGGCGCGACGAACTTCATGGGCACCTTCTTCAACGGCGAACCGCTCTACGCCTACGGCATCCATATGATCCCGGGCGAGGAGTTTTTGACGAGTTACGCCCTCGACACGGACGAACGCAACAATTTGAAAAATGTCCTCGATTCCATGAGAGAGGAACAGGCGCGCTGGAACGTTTCGGAAGATCACAAAGAGATCTACGGCTGGCAGCACATCTTCATTCCCATGGTTGCGGCATACGATGCGGACGAGGCGATCGCTTGGTACGATGATCTCGTCGCGCGGCAGGGCAATATCGGCAACGACGGGGAGCAGTTCAACGTCTATTATATCATCCATGCCTTAAAGACGCTCGGCGTGCGTACGACGGAGTACTGGGCGGAAGGCGGCGCGTCCGCCACCGTTTACGAAAAGGACGGAAGATTTACCGCCCTGTGCTGGAATCCAACGGGGGAGACGCAGGAGTTTGTGTTCCGCTCTGAGAGCGGCGTCGCGGGACGGGCGGTCGTCCCCGCACACAGCCTCGTCTCCTGCGATCCGACAACGGTCACCGAACATTTCCACGGCTACCAAAACGCCGATTCCATGTCCGCGGGCGATCATGCGGCGGCGGAGAATTGTTCGGAAGAAGCGGGAATCCTCACGCTCCAGAACGGATACGCGGAGTATCCCGTCTCATTCGGGAGCGGAGCGCAGTACCGCAGGCTCGTCATAGAGGGGGAAGGGGAACTTACCGTCACAATCGACGGCGTGCCTCTGCGACTCGACAGGACGGCGGCGGGCTTTTCAAGCGAAGCGTTTTCGCTTACCTTTAAGCATACCATGCGGATCACGGGGAGCGGGAAGATCACTTCGCTCAAATTCGAGACGTCGACGCTCCAAAAGGCCGAGGTGCACGGAACGCTTACCGCTTCCAGCGAAAACGGCGCCAACAAGGCAGGGCTTGCGATGGACGGTAACACGGGAACGCGGTGGGAGAGCGTGCACGGAAAGGACGGCGAATGGCTCCTTCTCACCCTCGACGAAGCCGTCACCGTCTATCAGCTTCAGATCCAATGGGAAGCCGCTTCCGCCAAAGAGTATAAAATCTACTTCTCCGAGACGGGAGAGCCCGACAGCTTTACGGAAGTGTTTCACGGAACATTCTCGGGCGGGGCAAGAACGGACACGGTAACGCCGTCCTCTCCCATGCGGGCGAAGTATATCCGCATCGAGGGCGTCTCCCGTACGACACAATACGGCTACTCCATTTTCGAGATCGCCCTCTTTACCCTCTGAACGGCCGTCTTTCGGCTCCCCGATTTCCGCGTCATCCTGAGCTTTGTCGAAGGATCACCGCATTATAATAAGGTGATGGTTCGACTACGCTCACCATGACATAATCGGAACGCCTGTTCGCATTCCAAATCGCGTCATCCTGAGGCATAGCCGCGTCATCCTGAGGCATAGCCGAAGGATCCCGAAGAACGGAGTCCGAGACATGCCCCCTCCCAAGGAGGGGGGTAGGGGGGTGGGCAATGATCCCAAATACGTTTACCATATTCTCGGCTCCCCCTCGAGGGGTCCTCCTTGGGGATGGCGGGAAAAGGCGACCATTCTATTTATGGAGCCTTTTCCGCC
>CANPYD010000077.1 GCA_947587775.1 uncultured Clostridia bacterium | reverse complement strand
GGGTCTTCATGGCTCCTCCCAAGGAGGAGCTGTCACCGCAGGTGACTGAGGTGGGCACGCTTCTCAATTACTGCGCGAAGCAAAACCACGCTTTTGCGGCAGCGCACCCAATTTGTCGAACCCCTTCGACTTAATGTCCTGTGAAACAGAACAGGGACGGCCGAATTGTTTTTACAAGGCATACGCACTAACCCCTCGCAAATTTCTTTTCGATGCCCCGCGAGATCCTTCGACAAGCTCAGGATGACGCGCGAAGCGCGTCCGCGGGGCGCCTTGTGCGAAGCGAGCGGGGCGAGCAAAGAAATTTGCGAAAATCGAGCGAAACAACTACTCCGCGTCCCTTACATTCTTCGCCTTATCGGTGTAGAGAATGCCGTCGAGGTGATCCGCCTCGTGGCAGATCGCACGGGCGAAAAAGCCCTGTGCGACAAGGGAATAGCGATCCCCCTTTCTGTCCGAAAAGACGACCTTGACTTTGTTCGGCCGTGTGACGGTGCCCGCCTTACCGCGGACGGAGAGGCATCCTTCCGCCCCCGTCTGTTCCCCCTTCTGCCACACAAAGACAGGATTGACGAACTCAAAATAGCCCTCGTCCACATTGACGACGAACGCACGGACGGAAACGCCCACCTGCGGCGCTGCAAGTCCCGCGCCCTCTTCCTTTAAGACGGTATCCTTCAGATCGTCGAGAAGGGCGCCCAAGTTTTCGTCAAAGCGGGTCACTTTTTCGCATTTTTTGCGTAAAACGGGATCCCCGACCTGTACAACTTCACGGATCATATCTTCACCTCAGCTCAGATTGCTCGGATTTTCTTCCACATACACGAGCACATTTTTATATTTTTCTTCCATGGCGGCGGCGTAGACCTCTTTCAGGGGGCCTTGGGGCGTCATGCGCATGAGTACCTGATAGCGGAATTTATTCTGGATGCGTTTGATGGGCGCGTGCATCCTGTTGAAAAAGAGGAACTCCTCTTCGTGTGCCGCATAGATTTTTCGGAGTTTTTCATAGACGGAACGGAGCGCCCCGACGGTCTCCTTCTCGTCCTCCCCCGTCACCATGACGCGGACGACCTTCACAAAGGGCGGGAACATCGTTGCGGCGCGCATGGAGATCTCGTGTTCGAAAAAGCCCTCATAGTCGTACTTTGCGGCAAAGCGCAGAATGTAATTTTCGGGGTCGTAGGTCTGAAGGACGACCTCGCCCTCCGCGCCCGCGCGCCCGCTCCTGCCCGCGACCTGCGTGATGAGCTGGAAGGTTCTCTCTCCGCTGCGGTAATCGGGAAAATGCAGGCTCATGTCCGCGTCGAGAATGCCCACGAGGGTGACGGCGGGGAAATCGTGCCCCTTCGCAACCATCTGCGTCCCGACAAGGATATCGGCGGAACGCTCCGCAAACTGTTTCAGAATTTTATAATGCCCCTCTTTCCCGCTCGTCGTGTCCAGATCCATGCGCAGGATCCTCGCCGCGGGATAGAGTTTTTTCAGTTCCCCCGCAACGCGCTGGGTCCCCGTTCCCATGTAGTGGATATGCGTCCCTCCGCAGGCGGGGCAGGCGGAAAGGGGCTTATATCTCGCGCCGCAATAGTGGCATTTGAGGCAATCCTCTTCGCTGTGATAGGTGAGCGCGACGTCGCAGCTCTCGCATTTTACGACATGCCCGCAGTCACGGCACATGACCGTCTGGGAATACCCCCTGCGGTTGAGAAATATAATTGCCTGATTCCCCTTTTCGAGGCAGGTTTTGAGTTTTTCGCGCAGGGAAAGGGAAAAGGGCGTCGCGTTCCCCCGCCGCACCTCGCGGCGCATATCGACGAGCTCCACCTTGGGCATGGGGCGGGCATTGATCCTGTCGGGCATCGAAATGAGCTCGAATTCCCCTTCCTTTGCGCGGCGGTAGGTCTCGACGGAGGGCGTCGCACTGCCGAGCACGAGCTTGCAGCCGTTGTACTTCGCACGGAGATAGGCGATATCAAACGTATTGTAGCGGGGAGAAGTCTCGGAAGAGTAACTACCGTCGTGTTCCTCGTCGATGACGATGAGCCCGATGTCTTCAACGGGCGCAAAGACGGCGGAACGCGCCCCGACGGCGATCCGTGCTTCCCCTGTCCGCAGGCGTTCCCATTCGTCGAACCGCTCCCCCGCGGAGAGCCCGCTGTGCAGAATGGCGACGCGGCGGCGGAATCTGCCGCGGAGCTTGGAAAACATCTGCGGCGTCAAAGAGATCTCGGGCACCAAAAAGAGCGCGGTCTTCCCCTCTTTGAGGGCGGCGGCAATGAGCGTGAGATACACTTCCGTCTTGCCGCTTCCCGTCACGCCGTGAAGCAGGGTCACGGTTTTCGGCGTCTCCTTGACCGTTGCAACGGCGCGTTCCTGTGCGGGCGTTAGAATATGCTCCTCCTCGCCCCCCGCAACGTCCTCATAGGGTCTTCGCATGATGCGCTTCTTCTCAATGACGAGCGCCCCGCTCTTTTTGAGGGCGCTCACGGCGGAAGGAAAGCGCTTTCTGAGCTCCGCGGCGGGCGTTTCGCCGTGTTCTTCGAGATATTGAATACACGCAAGTTGCGCCGCCGCCCTTGGATTGACGGAAGGGAGTTCCGCCGCGAGACGGATATATTCGCGATAGGTCTTGTCCACCTTGCCCGTCCGCATTTCGGCGGGAAGAAAGAGGCGCAGGGAGAGCGCCATCGGGCAGCGGTAGCGGGCGGAGATCTTTTGGGCAAGGAGCAGGCACTCGGGGTTGATCGCGGGCAGGTCGTCCTCGACGCGGTAGATCTTTCTGAGCTTTTCGGGCGGGCAGTCCGTGCTCTCCTTTACGCGCATGACAAAGCCCGTCTCCGTCCTGTTCCCGAAGGGGACGACGACGCGCATGCCCGCGGCGACCTCTTCGCCGCAACTGTAATCAAAGATCTTATCGACGTCGCTGTGCGCAACGTCTACGATGACTTCCGCAAACCGACCGTCCATCTTTCCTTAACCCGTTAAAACAGAGACATACAGCCATCCGGGATCAACATCAAACTTGTAGGCCATCATATCAAGGACGTCGCAAGGATGATCCGTGTAGCAACAGCCGATCCGATAGATTTCTCTGAGCCGCAGGACGGTAAAATTCTGTGCATCATTTTCTCTCGCCAACTTTTCGATGTATTCGTTGAGCATCTCGTAGCGCTCGTCCTCCGTGAAGTAGGACAAAAAGGCACGCAGCTCCCGTTCCTCCTTCGGGATCTTTCTCTTTCCGAACATATCTCTTCTCCTTTGAAAAAACAACCCCGCGTTGACGGGGAGTTTTTCAGTCTCTTGCGAATTTTACTTTGCCGTTCATGACTTCCTGGCAGGCGAGGACGATCTCCTTTTGCTTGCCGGGGAGCTCCGTTGCGCCCGTGGTCTGCATCTGTTCGATGATCTGCCGCGTGCGTTTGGCGATGAGAATGCACAGCTCGTATTTGCTGGCGGGTTCCTCTTCCGTGCCGAGTTTGCGCACAAGCGCGTCTACAGAAGGTTCGTTGATCATATCTTTTCACTCCTTGTTTCTTTCACTTTCAATGATGGAGAGAACTTCCTCCACCGCTCTGTCTAAATCGTCGTTCAATACCGTGTAATCGTACTGATCGCGCATGATCATCTCGTACTTCACCCGCTGGAGCCGCTCGCGGAGCGCCTGTTCGGACTCGGTGCCGCGCTTCTTCAGGCGTTCGACGAGTTCCTCTTTGGAGGGCGGATCGATGAAGATGAGCAGCGTATTTTCGAGCAGTTTCTTGGCGTTGAGGCCGCCGACGACGTCGATTTCGAGAATGACGGACGTCTTTTTCAGCTGCTCTTCCACAAAGGAACGGGGGGTGCCGTAGAGGCCGCTGAAATGCTCGTCGTATTCGAGAAAATCATTTTCGCGGATCCGCCGCTCGAAGTCCTCTCTCGTGACGTAGATGTAAGTTTTCCCCGAGACTTCCCCCGGACGGGGCGCGCGGGTCGTCATGGAAACGGACTCCACGAGGGTGGGATCTTTCTTCAAGAGCTCCTTGACGATCGTGCCCTTCCCGACCCCCGAAGGGCCCGAGATGACAATGGGTATATTCCTCATTCGTTACTCCAGATTCTGAATTTGTTCGCGTACTTTTTCGATCTCGTTCTTCATTTCGAGCGCAAGGGATGTGACTTCCTTATCGCAGGACTTGGAGCAGATCGTATTGCACTCGCGGTTGAACTCCTGAATGAGGAAGTCGAGCTTCCTGCCCACCGTTTCACTTTCGCAGATCGCGTAAAACTCCGTGATGTGCGAGGAAAGACGGGTAAGTTCCTCATCGATATTGCACTTATCGGCAAAGACGGCGGCCTCCGTTAAGATGCGCGTCTCGTCCACCTTGCCCGCGAGATATTCTTCGATGCGTTCGGAAAGCTTCTTCCTGTATTCCTCCGCGACGGACGGAGCACGGAGCGCGATCTTGTCGCGGAGCGTCCCGATCGTCCCCATGCGGGCGATGAGATCTGTTTTCAGGCGTTCTCCCTCGGCATGGCGCATGCCCGAGAGCGCTTCGAGCGCCTTTCCGCAGGCGGTCTCGAGGGCGGAGAGCAGTTCGCTGTCCGCGCCCGACACGTCGTCCGCCTTCACCGCGTCGGGAAGGCGCAGGAAGAAGGAGAGCGTCGCGTCCTTTTCGAGGGCGGGATATGCCGCGGAGATCTCCTCCGCCGCCTTCATGTAGGCGGACACGGTGTTCCAGTCCACGGTGATCGTACGGGGCTTTTCCCGCTTATCCGAATAGCTCACGAATACGTCGATATGCCCGCGGGAGAGATATTTTCTCACCGTGGCGCGGATCAATTCTTCGGCGCAGAGGAAGATGCGCGGGCTCTTGACGGCGATATCGAGATACCGGTTGTTGACAGACTTCACCTCGACGGTGAGCTCGAGCCCCGCCTCGCGGTATTCCCCTTTTCCGTAACCTGTCATGCTGTACATAGGAAACGCCTCTCCGATTTTCGAACATTATAACACACGCGCGCGGGGCGGTCAAGCAAAATTCGCCCAAATCTCTCCCCCGAACGATTTTTTGCCGCGTCGTACTTGCTTCCCCTCTCAGGGGAAGTACCCGCGCAGC
>CANPYD010000076.1 GCA_947587775.1 uncultured Clostridia bacterium | reverse complement strand
GATACGCTCGCTCCTGTCCCCCGTGCCGACGAGGCTCTTTCTGTTTGCCGCCTCCGCCCCCGCGGCACGGCTGTTGTAATAGTCGTAGAGCCGCGTTTTGAGGACGCGGAAGGCCTTTTCCTTGTTTTTGAGCTGGCTGCGCTCGTCCTGACAGGTGACAACGATCCCCGTCGGGAAGTGGGTGATGCGGATGGCGGTCTCCGTCTTGTTGACCTTCTGCCCGCCCGCGCCCGAACTTCGGAAGAGGTCGACGCGGATGTCCTTTTCGTCGATGTTCACTTCCACGTCCTCCGCCTCGGGAAGAACGGCGACGGTACAGGTGGAAGTGTGGATCCTTCCCTGCGACTCCGTCTCGGGCACCCGCTGCACGCGGTGCACTCCGCTCTCGTATTTCAGGCGCTTGTAGGCGTCCTTTCCCGTGATGTTGACGATCGCCTCTTTCACGCCGCCCAACTCCGTCTCGTTGAGGGAGACGACGTCCCACTGAAAGCGGTGTTTTTCACAGTATCCCAGATACATGCGGTAGAGCTCGTAGGCGAAGAGTGCGGCTTCCTCGCCGCCCGCCCCCGCGCGGATCTCCAAAGTACAGTTCCGCTCGTCGTTCTTGTCCTTGGGAAGGAGCAGAACTTTCAGCTGCGTTTCGAGCGAGGCGAGCTTCTCCTTGAGGGCATAGTATTCGTCGAGAAGGAGCTGTTTCATCTCGCCGCTCTCCTTCCCCGCCTCCTGCATCGTCTCGTCCATCTCCGCCTGAATGCTGCGGTATACGCGAAAGACGGAGACGATCTCTTCCGTCTCCGCCCGTTCCTTTGCAAGGCGTCTGTACCGCTCCATGTCCGAGAGCGCCTCCCCCGACGAGAGGAGCGAGGACAGCTCTTCGTATCTCTTTTCGATCTCGTTCAGCCGTTTCAGCATACTCAGAATCCGATCTTGACGACCCGCTCCACGCCCGCAAGGTCTTTGACGACCATGGCGAAGTCGCAGCGCGTCGCGCTCTGGAAAATTTTGATGATGTCCTGCGCCTGCCCTTCGCCGCACTCGAGGATGAGCATGCCGCCGCGGACGATGTACCGCCCGATCTTTTCGGCGATCCTGCGATAGAAATCAAGGCCGTCCGCGCCGCCGTCGAGGGCGATACGGGGCTCGAAATCCCGCACTTCGCGGGCAAGCGTCTCGATCTCCCCGTGCTTGATATAGGGAGGGTTCGCAGTGATGAGGTTATATCTCCCGCGGATGTTCTTGAAGAGGTCGCTCGCGACAAAGGTGACGTTCGCCTTGTTCTGCCGCGCGTTCTCCTTCGCCACCTCGAGGGCTTCTGCGGAGATATCCGAGCCGACGACGGTCACCGTCCTGTCCTTTGCCGCCTCGCATGCGACGGCGACCGCGACCGCGCCGCTCCCCGTGCACAGATCCAGCATACAGTCCCCGTTTTTGAGGAAGGAGAGCGCCTCGCGGACGAGCTCCTCCGTCTCGGGGCGGGGAATGAGCGTCCGTTCGTCCACTTTGAAGGTATAGCCGTAAAATTCGGTATTGCCGAAGATATACCAGAGCGGTCTGCCCGTGAGCCGCTCTTCGAAGACGGAGAGAATCTTTCCGCACTCCGCCCGCGTGATGACGCGCTCCGTCTTGAGTTCGCTGCGGGGGATCCCGAGCTGAATGCTCACGATCCACTCCGCGTCCGCCTCGTCGATGTCGCGGTCGGCAAAGCTGCGCTTCATATCGGGAAGCAATTTCAGAAGTTTTGTCTCGGTCACAAAGAACTTTTCGGGGGAGTCGGGATCGTTATCCATCTCATACGCCTTGCGGAAGGCGAGGATGGCGCATTCGATCATATCGTCCCCGGGTTCCCGCGTCGTGAGCATCTGCAGCAAAAAGCCGGGCGCTTTGAGGGGCAGAAGAAGCGGGGTCTGGAAGAGCGCGAGGAATTTCAGGATCTCATAGGAGATCCCCGCGACGAGCGGAAGGCACAGAAGTTTTACGGCGATGGAGATGAGCCGCGTCACAAACCCCGTGAGCCCGAAATGATCGTACATGAGGTTGAGCGGCAAACTCACGAACGCGAACACAAGGATGGAGATGATGAGCACCAAAAAGATGAAGGTCGTGCCGCATCTGTCGTGCAAGCGGGAGCACTTTTTGACGTTTTCGGTCGTGAGCGGGAGCCCGTATTCGTAGCAGTTGATCGTCTTATGCTCCGCGCCGTGATACATATAGGTCTCCCTGAGGGACTTGAAACACAGCGTGAAGAGGATATAAAAGACGAAGATGACGAGCCGTATCCCGCCCTCTAAAAGGCAATACCATACGTCGCCGTGATCGAAAAGATCGGTATGATCGGCCGCCAGTCCCGCCAGGAACTGGGGAAGGAGCAAAAAGAGCCCGATCGCCAGAACGACGCCTAAAATCAGAGAGATCGCGGAGATAATATCCGAGGCGGTAACTTTCCAGTGCTCCGCCATCCATTTGCTGAGCTTGGAGGGTGGAGTCTCTTCCTCTTCCGTGATCGCAACGTCTGCGCTCCGCGTGAGCGCTTTCATGCCGAGGACGAGCGAGGAGAAGAAGTTGATGACGCCGCGCACGATGGGCACCCGCGTCCAAAAACTCCTCTTTTCGGGCGGAGTGATACGGAGCGCCTCCGTCTGGATCTCGCCCTTGTCGTCGCGGACCACGGTCGCCATGCCGCGCTTCCCGCGCATCATGACCCCCTGGATTACCGCCTGTCCGCCGATGTATGTACGGTTGGGTTTCTTTTTCATGGCCTCTTTTATCCCGTACCCGCAAGAAACGCGGGAAAAAACAAAACAGCCCTCATGAAGAAGGGCTGAATGTCGTTAAATGCCGTATCTTTTCTTGAATTTATCGACACGCCCGCCGGTATCGACCAGTTTCTGCCTGCCCGTGAAGAAGGGATGGCACTTGCTGCAAATATCCACCTTCATCACTTCGACGTCTTTCGTCGTTCCCGTCTTGAACGTTTCGCCGCAGGCGCAGACGACTGTGACTTCGTGATATTTGGGATGAATATCCTTTTTCATAGTATCACCTCGCTGTGTTCTTTTCTCTTTACCCGTTCATTATATCTGTTTTTTCCGCTTTCGTCAACTTATTTTTCATGCCAAACGAAAAAACTTCGCTCCATTTTGAAATTTCAGAGGGGCTCCGTACGATTTTCGGGGGAAACACTTGCAAAATTTTTCCTGTTGCGGTATAATAAAATAAGAATTTGCGGAAATTGCGGTAAGGAGTGGATATGAACGTCTGGAAATTCGTCGCCCCCGGGAAAATAGAAAAGCTGGAAGACAAATCTTTTGCGGCGGAAAATAAGATCCCCGCGGCGGAGAACAAGGATTCCACGGAGAACGAACTTCTGCGGGTGCGCGTCACAAAGGTCTTTATGAGCGGCGTGGACGCGGCGCTCTACCACGGCACGCTCAAAACGAAATATCCCATCGTCCCGGGACGTTTTGCGGTCGGCTTCATTGCCGATGAAAACCCCGATCCCCTCTTTCCCAAGGGGACGCGCGTCCTTCTGCATACCTTCTGCGCCCGCCCCTATACGGGCACGGAAAAGATCGACTTTTCGGAGGACGAATACGCCGTCTGCGGGCAGACGCAGGACGGATTCCTGCGCGATTTTGTGCTCGTCTCTCCCGATGATATGACGCCCATTCCCGACGTTCTCAACGATGAACGCGCCCTCATCGCGCACTATGTCGCCCTCGGACGTTCCGCCATCGAACGGCTCGACGTCAAAAAGGGGCAGCACATTGCCGTCATCGGCGCGAACGTCATGGGGATCCTCATCTGCCAGCTGCTCATCTATCAGCAGGCTTCCCCCATTCTCATCGACACCGACCCCGCCCGCCTCGGCTTTGCCCGTACCTGCGGCATCTACTATACCCTGCCCGCGGACGATTCCCTTCTGGACGGCGTTGCGAATATCACGGGCGGAAGGCTCGCCTCGGGCGCGATCTTCGTGATCGGCGCCCCCGGGAACAATCACAAGACGCCCTTCCGCGTCAGCGCTCCCAAGACGAACACCGTCTACTGCGGCTTCGTGCCCGACAACGCCGCCTTCTCTCTGGACGAGGCGCTCAAAAAGCAGCTCACCATCCACTTTGTGCAGAAGGTGACGGAGCTCGAGCGGGCGCTCAACCTCATCATCACCCATGCGGTCGATACGGAAGGCTTCTCCGCACGCTTCATCCGTCCCGCAGAGGTCGGGAACTTCTTCGATACCTATGAAGCGCACCCCGAACACGACGTCAGCGAGGTCAACATCGTCAGCCTGATCTGAGATACATAGCGCCGTCCGGGAAACCGCGCGGCGCTTCTCTCCTATGCGGAAACTTCGCTTGTTTTTTTGCGGCAGACTGTTTACCTTTGCGCTCCTTACGCTCTTCATCCTTCTTGCGGGCGTATTTCTCTCCCTGTGGCTGCCCCGCGCCCTTGCGCCCATCGCCGCCGCAGAGAGGATTTTTTCGCTCGCCGTCGCACTCGCCGTCGCCTGCGACCGCTCCCCCGCAGAGTATAAGATCTCCAAAACCGTCCTGATCCTGCTTCTGCCGTGGATGGGCGCCATTTTGTGCCTTTTCTTTTTCAGCCGTCCCCGTATGACGGATTTTGAGGGGGGCATGTCCGAAAACCTCTCTTCGGAAACGTCCGAAGGCGCGCTTTCCGAGGCGCTCTGCGGGCTCAAAGAGACCCGTCTTGCCTCTGCAGAATACTTCCCCGTCGGGCGGGAGATGTACGAAACGCTCCTCACCGATCTGAAGGCGGCAAAATCGTCCGTATTTTTAGAGTTTTATATCCTCTCCGAAGGTGTATTTTGGGGAGATGTGCTCTCTGTTTTAGAGCAAAAAGCGGCAAAAGGCGTGGAGATCCGCCTCATCTACGACGGTTTCGGCTGTTCAACGACCCTTCGGGAAGGGTACGAAAAGGAACTTGCCGCACGCGGCATCAAGGCGTGCGTCTTCCGCCCCATCCGCTTCCCGTCCCGCAAGGCGGGCAGGCGGGATCACAGAAAACTCATCGTCATCGACAACCGCATCGCCTACACGGGCGGCATCAATCTTGCGGACGAATACATCGGCGAAAAGATCCGTTTCGGGCACTGGAAGGACACGGCCGTACGTGTCA
>CANPYD010000075.1 GCA_947587775.1 uncultured Clostridia bacterium | reverse complement strand
TTAAACGAACTTCTCATGCAGCTCACCGAGCTTATCAGAAAGCTCAATGAACTCATCGAAAAGATCGAGTACATCGCAATCAAACGCGCAAAAAAATAACCGCCCTTGATGTGGTAGTCTTCGCGGTTATTTTAATAAAATAACTATACCGGAGCTGACCGCTATGCAGGGTCAACCCTTGTTGTGATTTTATTGTAACCCGTTTTTCCGCATTTGTCAAGTGGATTTTTTATTTTCCTTGACGGCCGCCACACAATTTTCATGCGGAATTTCGCAAAAGCGCTTGACGTATCGGAAAATAACGGGTAAAATAAAACTGTATCCAAACAGGAGGATCTTTCATGAAAAGAATTTTTCGCCGTATTGCCGCGATTGCGTCCGCCGCAGTTCTCTCCGCCGGCGCACTTGCCATGTTTGCAGGCTGTACGAGCAACAATCCCGAAGTCAAGATCGTTTACAGTTTCAACGGAAACACATATGAAGTAGAGTACGTCCTTTCCCGCTCGGACGCACCCTTGACCGTCCAGCACTTCATCGAGCTTGCGGACGCGGGTTATTACAACGGGACGTGCATCCACAATTATACTTCGACTGCGCTCTACGGCGGCGGGTATACCTATGAGAACGGGGAGCTTCAGGAAAAGGATTACTTTGCGGAAGTGAAGCGGCTCGAAAAAGAGGGGAATTCCTTTACGCAGAGCGTCTATATCAAGAACAATAACGAGAAAGTTCCGCTCTACACCGTCTGCGGGGAATTCAACAACAACAGGGGATATGCAAACGCCAACCGCGAGAACATGCACAGCCAGGGCGCCCTCGTCATGTATTATACGGACAAGAGCGAATCCGCGCGGGATATTTCCGTCGTCGCCACTCCCGATGACGACCACGAGGAGAACCGCTATTATCCCATGAACAGCGCGACGTCCCTCTTCTATACCTATACGGGCGTTGCCAACAATGTCACGCTCGACAATAAGTATGCCGTGTTCGGCATGGCGAAGGATTATCAGGGACAGTTCCAGCCTCTGCTCAATGCAATCAGCGATTACACGAGCGGGCTCGTGGACGATGAGGAGACGGAAGAGGACGAGAGTAGCTTCACGACTACGGTCGATAATTTACAGCTCGATACGCTCGATCATACCGAAGAGACCTTCCCCGATATCGGGCGCTACTTCTACAGCGTACGGATCAACGGACAGACTGCCGGCTTCAAGTGCCCGGTCGTCCCGATCATCATCGAATCGGTCACAGTGGAAAAGTATTAAAAGAAAAACAAAGCGATCCGACGGTACAGTCCGCCGGATTTTTTTATCGAAAAATTTGCGGAAGTCCGCTCAGCGGAAATCTTCCCATAGATTGGAGATCTTCCCGTCCGTAAATTCCACGCGGAAATAGCGGACGTCATACATGCGTTCCCCGCGCCCGAAGACCAGCCCGACCCTTGCGGGATCGTCCGTCAGGACGACGGAGCTGTACTTCCCGAGGAATGCGCGAAGCGAGCCCGCCTTCTCTTTCAGGGCGTCCGCGAGGAAGGGGGTGCAGTCCGCGCCGATCAATGCGCTCTCAAACAGGGCGAGCGCAAACGTTGCCTCCGTGGGCGCTCTTTGGCTGTGAATGGTGCAGGAGAGGAGCTCTCCCGCCCTCCATTCCATGACTGCGGAGTGTCCCATGCTGTCGGGGAAGAGGATCTCCGCGCGGAGCGTCTCTCCCTTCTCGAGGATCTTTCCCTCCGTACGGAGCTTGACGCTCCCGTCCCGCCCGAGCAAAACGAATGCGCTTTCGCCTTCGAGCAAAATGTCCTCTCCGCAGGCGTACGGTTTGCAGTCAAGGAGTTCTTCGGGAAGGGGAATGAGGTGGAATCCCGTCTCGTTCTGAAGATCGAGCGTCAGCCTTCCCTGCATGTACAGCGTCAGGCGGGAGCCTGATACACGCTCTTGCCAGAGGACGGAGAGGGTGGGGTCGCTCCTTGCAAAATCATAGGCATAGACGGCGACGCCGCCCTCCGAAAAATACAGCTTGATCTGCGGCGGGGGAGAGAGGAGAAAGTCCTCGTCGAAGCGGAAGCGGACGGAGAGATATCCCGCGGGGGAGAGTTCGCAGAACACGCCGTCCTTCGGATCGAGCCGCGCGGAGCGTTCAAACCCGTCGACCATGCCGAAATATGCCCCGTTCACCGTGAGGGCGCAAGGTTTTTCCGCCAAAAAAGTCACTCGCATATTGATATTAGATGTATAACCTGAAAAAATTATGTCAACAATTTCCCCAAGAGGTGACGCTATGAACAAAATCAACGGTTACACCGAAGAGGAAGCGACGGGACTCATCGAGTACATCTATACGGGCAAACATGCGGGGAAGACCCTCTCCTATCTCTTTGAGACGTACGGAAAGGAGCACAGCAGGGCAAAGGGAAGCGTGCGCAATTACTACTATGCCTTCCTGAAAAAGCGGGAGGACAGCCGCGTCAGGCGTATCCTCGAGGGGAAAGACCTTTCGGCGGGGGAGATCAAGCCGTTCACCGAGGAAGAGACGGACGAGATGCTGAAAAAGGTGCTCGCGGAACGCAAGAAGGGAGTTTCCGTGCGCAGGGCGATCATCAACGTGTCGGGCGGGGATGAAAAACTCATGCTCCGCATGCAGAACAAGTACAGGAATCTCCTGAAAAAACAGCCCGAACGCGTCGCAAGGGCGGCGCAAGAGGCGGGGATCCCCGAGGAAAAGAGCTTTTTGCAGCGCAAACTCGAGCGGGAGATCGATGCCCTCTATTCCCGCCTTGCGATCGATCTGAGAAAGGAAAACGACCGTCTCAGGGCGGAACTGGAAAAATTGCGCAGCGGCAAGGAAGAATAACCACCGTTCTCCCTCACAAACTGAAAGCAGGGAGGAAACTATGGAAAAGTTATTCTGTCTCGGGCTTGCCCTCGGCATGGTTGGCGGCGCGCTCATCGTCGCGAACAGCTACAAGGCGCGCTCGCTCGTCAAAAAGAGTCAAGCCGAACTCATGCAGAAGATGGATGAACTGATGGACGAAAAACTTCAGAAGGAGCCCAAGGCTCAGGAAGAACAGCCCGAAAAGAAGAGCAAGAAGTGATTCTGGGGACGCGGTGCACGCCGCGTCTTCTTACATATTTGTCTTTTTCCGAAAAAGGTTTACTTTTGCTTCGGAATGTGTTATAATCCTCTCATGGAACAGCTCATCGCATTCGATATCGGGAGAAAGCGCGTCGGCGTCGCCTATTCGGATCCCTTCGGGGAATACGCAATGCCCGGGGACACCTATTTTCGTTGCGGTGATCTCTCTGCGGATGCGGCCGCCCTTGCGAAGATCGCGCGGGAGCGGGGGGCGAGCGCGATCGTCTGCGGGCTTCCCCTCAATGCGGACGGAAGCGAGAGCGAGCAGACGGCCTACACGCGGCGCTTCTTGGAAGCCCTGCAAGGGGCGACCGAACTTCCCGTCTATACCGAGGACGAACGCTTCACCACCCTTCAGGCGCGGCAGGATCTTTGCATGATGGGCGTCAGTTCCAAAAAGGATAAAAAGAAAAAGAGCGTCGATTCCCTTGCGGCGGCATACATCCTCGAGGGATATCTCGCAAAGCATAAAAAGGAGATGAATTATGATCGAAGAAAGCAACAACTATGATGACGACAGCCTCGTCGAACTGGTGGACGAGGACGGCAACACCCTGAAATTCGAGCACCTGATGACCTTTGAATACAAGGGAGAGTGGTACATCGCGCTCGCGCCCGCCGATGAAGCCGCCGAAGCGGAGGACGATGATGAGGGCGAAGAGATCGCCATCTACCATATCGTCGGCGATGAGGACAACGAAGAGCTCGAAACCATCGAGGACGACGAACTTCTCGACGAGGTATTTGCGGAATTCTGCAACCAGTACGGGGATTCCGAGGACGCGGACGAAGCGGCGGAACTCGACGGCGGCGAGGAGTAAGTCCGCCGCAAAAATCACGCCTCTTCCGTGCGAAGAGGCTTTTGTTTATGAATCGGATCAATTACGACAAAGAGATGCTCGCCGTCTTGAAGACGCATGCGGGGGAGAGGCTCCTTCTGCACAGCTGCTGTGCGCCCTGTTCCTCGTATTGCCTCACGCAGGTCGCGCCGGTCATGCAGACGACGGTCTTTTACTTCAATCCCAATCTCGACAGCGAAGAGGAATACCTTCGCCGCAAGGGGGAGCAGATACGGCTTTTGAAAGAGACGGGACTTGCCGATCTTCTCGACTGCGACTACGAGAGCGAGGCGTTTGCCGCCGTCGCCCGCGGGTATGAAACCGAAAAAGAGGGCGGGGCAAGGTGTATGCGCTGCTTTGCGCTCCGCCTCGAAAGGACGGCGGCGGCCGCTAAGGAACACGGGTTTGACGTATTTGGGACGACGCTCACCGTCTCCCCGCTCAAAAACAGCGACGCGATCAACAAAATCGGGTTTGCGGCGGCGGAAAAGTACGGCCTGACTTACCTTCCGTCCGATTTCAAAAAGCGGGGCGGGTATCTGCGCTCCGTGGAGCTCTCGCGGGAGTACGGCCTTTACCGCCAGAACTACTGCGGCTGCGTTTATTCGAAGAGATGAAATGTTTCGCTCGATTTCGTTCATTTCTTTGCTCGCCCCGCTCGCTTCGCACAAGGCCTACCCCCTCGGGGGGGAGGCTCCGCCGCAGGCGGTGGTGGGGGGGAATCTCGCGGGGCATCGAAAAGAAATGAACGAGCGAACCTTCCCTGTGCATCAATTAGGCTACTCCGAACATCGCTTTGCAATTACATTAAGTCGAAGGGGTTCGACAAATTGAGTCGCCCACGGCGGGAGTAAATTCCGCCTAAGGCAAGTGATTTTATTTCGCTCGATTTCTTTATGAAAGTCCGCCCGAGTAGGGCGGACTTTCAAAATAAATACGAGCGAGGGGTTAGTGAATTTGCCTTGTAGAAGCGATTCGGCCGTCCCCGTTCTGTTTCACAGGACATTAAGCCGAAAGGGTTCGGCAAATTGAGTGCGCTGCCGCAAAAGCGTGGTTTTGCTTCGCGCAGTAATTTGGAACGTATGCCCACCTCAGTCACCTTCGGTGACAGCTCCTCCTTAGGAGGAGCCATGAAGCCCCCTCCCAAGGAGGGGGTAGGGGGGTGGGCAATGGTTCTGATTGCGCTCACCGCACTCTTGGCGCCCCTCTTAGGGGAGCTGTCACGAAGTGACTGAGGGGGTGTCGATCCGACGCGCGCCGCCCCCTTGACTCCCCTTTTAGGGGG
>CANPYD010000074.1 GCA_947587775.1 uncultured Clostridia bacterium | reverse complement strand
CCCGCCGCACCAAGAACAATCCCGTCCTCATCGGCGAGCCCGGCGTGGGCAAGAGCGCCGTCGTCGAGGGGCTGGCGCAGGCGATCGTCTCGGGCGAGGTGCCCGAGCTCCTCAGCGGAAAAATCGTCTTTTCGCTCAATCTTACGGGACTGCTCGCGGGGACGAAATACCGCGGCGACTTCGAAGAGCGGTTAAAGATGGTTGTGGATGCGATCCAGAGCGACAAAAATATCATCCTCTTCATCGACGAGATCCATATGATCGTCGGCGCGGGAGGATCTGCCGACAACAACGTCGACGCTTCGAATATCTTAAAGCCCATGCTCGCCCGCGGCGAGTTGCAGACGATCGGGGCGACGACGCTCGAAGAATACCGCAAATATATCGAAAAGGACGCCGCATTGGAGCGCCGCTTCACCCCCGTCACCGTGGAACAGCCCTCCGTCGAGGATACGGTCGTCATTCTGCGGGGACTCCGCGACAAATATGAGGCGCACCATAACGTTGCGATCACCGACGAGGCGATCGAGGCGGCGGCAAAACTTTCCGACCGCTACATCACGGACAGATTTCTGCCCGATAAGGCGATCGACCTCATCGACGAAGCGGCTTCCCGCGCACGGCTCAATGCCTTCCACGGTCCCGCGGAACTGCGCGAGGCGGAGGAAAAGCTCGTCCGTCTCAATGTGGACAGGGAAAAGGCGCGCAAATGGGGGGACGCGGAAGAGCGTCTCACCGCCGAGATCGCCGCCCTCACCGAAAAGATCGACGCCATGAAGCGCGACTGGCAGTTAAAGCGCAACACGACCCGCGTCAGCATCGGGCAGGAGGATATCGCCGCGATCGTCAGCAGCTGGACGGGCGTTCCCGTCGTCAAGATCACCGAGGAAGAGAGCGAGCGGCTTTTACGCCTCGAAGAGGAACTGCACCGACGGATCGTGGGGCAGGACGAGGCCGTCAGCGCCGTCGCAAAGGCGATACGGCGGGCACGGGCGGGACTCAAAGATCCCAACCGCCCCATCGGCTCCTTCATTTTTGTGGGACCCACGGGGGTCGGGAAAACCGACCTTTGCAAGGCGCTTGCGGAGAGCATGTTCGGGGACGAAAAGCTCATGGTTCGCCTCGACATGTCCGAATATATGGAAAAGGGGGCGGTGACAAAGCTCATCGGCGCGCCGCCCGGGTATGTGGGGTATGACGACAGCGACGGCTATCTCACCGAAAAAATCAGGAAGAAGCCCTATTCCGTTGTCCTTTTCGATGAGGTGGAGAAGGCGCACCCCGACATTTTCAACCTTCTCCTGCAGATCCTCGACGACGGACGGCTCACCGACAGCAAGGGCAGGACGGTCAATTTCAAAAATACCGTCATCATCCTGACGTCCAACGTGGGGGCTCACGCCGTCAAGGAGCCGACCCTCGGGTTTGGGAGTTCGGACGCGCAGAGCGAGTATAACGCCATGCGGGAGAACATCGACGCCGCGCTCAAAAAGCAGTTCCGCCCCGAGTTTTTGAATCGGCTCGACGACGTGATCATCTTCCATAAGCTCACCAAGGAGAATGCCGCCCTCATCTGCGACAAGATTTTGGAGGGACTCCAAAAACGGCTCGAAGCAAAGAAGATCCGCCTCAGCGTGACGGCGGCGGCGAAGGATCTCTTGGTGGAACAGGGGTATTCGGAGGAGTACGGGGCGCGTCCCTTGAAGCGGGCCGTCCAGCGGCTCGTGGAGGACAGCCTCTCCGAAGAGATCCTCATGGACCGTCTCCGCCCCGGCACCGTCATCGCGGACGAGAAGGACGGAAAGATCTTCTTCTATAATTAAAACCGCGCCCATGGCGCCACGAAAACAGCGAGGCTCTCCCCGCTGTTTTTTTGACGCAACGACTCCCAAGGCCTACCCCCTTGAGACAACCGCTCTAAGGCCTACCCCCTTTGGGGGGGAGGCTCCGCCGCAGGCGGTGGTGGGGGGGAGTAGTGCGGCGTCATGCTGAGCTTGTCGAAGCATCCCGAAGAACGGAGTCCGAACTCTTGGCTCCCCTTGTAGGGGAGCTGGCGCGCCGCCCTTGGCGCGAAGTTAGCATCACCTTATTATAGTGCGGTGACCCTTCGACTACGCTCAGGGTGACGTAATTCCCCTTAACACCCTTTTCTTACGAATTCCAAAAAAAATTTTGTTTTTTATAAAAAATTTCTTGACAAATTTATACAGGGGGGGGGGTATAATAAGAAAAGCATAGATCATGTAAAAGTTTCGTCATTTCCGTGTGAAAAGTGTGGGACTGCGGATCATGCAAATTCTATAAGGAGTAATGGTATGAACAACACAAAAAAGCGTTCTTTCACCGCGCTGCTCTGTGTGCTCGTCTGCACACTTGTGCTTGCGTTGTCACTCGGCATTCTGAGTGCGTGCGGCGGTGATGAAAGCGCCAATGTCAACGAAAACGCAAACGAAGCGACGTGGTACTACGGCGACGCGGAACCCGCAGAGGGTCTCGGCAAGGAAGGGGATTATTACCTCAATACCGAAACGCTCGCAAGCTACGTCAAGGAAGGCAAAACATGGCGTGCCGCAGCGGACGGTGAGGCAGGCAACTGGTTTACCGGCGACACCGCCCCGACGGACGAGATCGGCGAAGTCAATGACTTCTATCTCGATACCGATTCGGGCAAGCTGTATCACAAGACCGAAGGCGGTTGGGGAAGCCCCGTCCTCATTCTCAAGGGTGAAAACGGCCGCGACGGCGTCGTATGGTTCTCGGGCAAAAATGCCGACCCCAATACATACGGCGAAAATGATACAACCGTCAAAGACGCGGTAAAGGGCGACTTCTATCTCGATACCGAGAACTTTGAGGTTTGGCAGAAAAACGCCGAAGGAAAATGGGACGATCTCGGCTCTTTGAAGGGCAAGGACGGCTCAATGCAGGGCTGGTACGACGATTACAGCGAAGGGGGCTCGTGGGCGAGCGACAAGGACATCGAGCAAGGAGTCAACGTAAAAGAGTGGTGGACAGGCGAAGGCGCGCCGTATGATAATCCAAAGATGAACGAATTGCTCGAGACCCCGATGGATAAACAGCTTTGGGGGCTCTATTTTGACACCGAGGCGGGCAAACTTTGGCGGTACGACGGAAAGAATCAAGAAGTTCCCGTCTGGACCGATCTCGGCAATGTGAGCGTCGGTGGCAAGGTGCTCAACGTCGAATACCGCTCTTTGCAGTGGGGGAAAGAGAAATATTCCCGCAATGCGGAAAAGATCATCAACCTGTTCGGGAACAGTACGGGGCTCACGCACGATGACTACGACCTCGGCGGCGTCGAATGGGTTCATGAGTCCATGATGGGAAAAGACAATGTCGCCGAATATGAGGGGATGAATAAACTGACGATGTACTCCACCGATCGCTATTCCGGTCATGGCACGATTTATGTGGAACAGTACGACGAGACGACGGGGCTCTATACCGAACAAGATAAGGACGGGAAGAAAGTCTACACGCCAAATATGGTCGCTGTCCGC
The DNA here is from genome assembly GCA_947587775.1 of uncultured Clostridia bacterium. Classification (GTDB taxonomy): domain Bacteria; phylum Bacillota; class Clostridia; order Christensenellales; family Borkfalkiaceae; genus Gallimonas. The sequence goes on along the minus strand of CANPYD010000074.1, from coordinate 1,803 downwards.
GCAGAACTTAACTTCTTCGACGAAAAGCAAAAGAGCTATTTGACAGAGCATGACATCACGGAGGGCACGCCTGTGCGTGCTACGCCCGAAAACACGCCCGACGGTTGGTGGCGTCCCACAATGAAAGAGAGCGACGAGTATCTGATGGGATATTGGATCATCTACGAGGACGGCACCGCTTACTTCCTTCCCATGGCGTGCGCTCACGGCAATGGCTACGGAGAGACCATAACACTCGTCCAAAACGACTGCGAACAGGGAACGATCCAACTGAAACAGTGCAACGTATGCAAGGAGTGGGTCTACTTTGTTACATCCGCAAGTGAGCTCGGATCGTCCGTACAGCACCGCTACGACACCGAGGTGTGGCGGTTCGATAAAGACAGTCACTGGCACGCCGTCGTCTGTCCCCACACGGAAGCCGGCAACAAGGACGTCAACGGACATGCTTTCTTTACCTATGCGACCGTCAAGTGGGACGGGGAAACTTCCATTTCGGAACCCACCTATGAATATTGGAAGGAGTGCTCGGTTTGCGGCTATAAGGAAAAAGTCGTTACGAAGGATAGTTTCACGCAGGGGGAAGACGATATTGTACATATCAAGTCTATAAGCGACTGGAATGCTTTTGCTACCCTTGTTAACAGCGGAATAGATACAGCGGGCTGGAAGGTGCAACTTGACGGCGATCTCGACTTCAAGGGCGGGGAGCTTATTCCGATCGGCATGCCGACAAATGCGGCGAAACTTGTTAAGCTCGACGATATCGGCTATACTTTCGACGCTACGCAGACGATAGAAGGCGGCTTCAAGGGAAGTTTTGACGGAAAGGGCAACATCATTCATAATTTCAAGATAGATGGCACGCACTTTGTTGGAATCTTTGCTTGCCTCAACGGCGGTACCGTCAATGACTTGAAGATCGAAAATGCAAAAATCTGGGGCGACGCATTTGTCGGCGGAGTTGCGGGTTTCATCACAGGCGAGAGTGCGAGGATCACAAAAGTTACGTCCACGGACGTGCTCATCGATGCCAACCGTCACATCGGCGGCATTGCAGGCTATGCCTATAAGGCGGGTCCCGCGATTTCGGCAAGTTCTGTTGATGCGGTTTCGCAAGAAGCGGCGATCAAGGAATGTGTTGTGAAAGGCGCCACGAATCGCAATCTCTTGTGGGTACATACGGAGGACATGGCCGAAGATGGCTATTTCTGGAATGGGACGAATATCGGCGGCATTCTCGGCACTGCGATTGCGAGCTCCGTTATCAAGTGTGAAGTGGAACACGTCACACTGTACGGAATCGCCAATAATAGTTATATCGTCGGTTATGCGGAAGGTTTGGATGCTTCCAATAAAGCGGTCGTAGTCTCTAATACGGCATATGATACTGAATGCAATAATTTCAATGTTCGCTATGTCGAAGATCCGGAACGGAGGCCCGGCGTCAATGGACCGGTCTCACTCGGCAGGACAAATACGGCAAAAGTTAAGGCAAATTTCAGGCCGGACGGAACGAAGAAGTTTCCCGAAACCTTCGGTAAACCGCTGCAAAAAGGACAGAATACTGTCGATAAGGATAATCAAAAAAATGACGTTCGTCCTGCGGGGATCTCCATGTTTGCCGTGGCGCTTCCCAAGAGGGACGAGAATTAAGCTCACAGACAGGCGTTTTACGCCGAAATTATCCACACGACAAAGGGAGAGGATTTTTCCTCTCCCTTTGTCGTGTGGTGCGGTTTTGAGGTGGGTACCTGCCCCCTTTGAAGGGGGCGGGTGGCGCGCCGTCCTTGGCGCGTCAGG
>CANPYD010000073.1 GCA_947587775.1 uncultured Clostridia bacterium | reverse complement strand
TCTCGCCTCCCGGGGGAGATCTTTCCGAACCCGTTTCGCAGGCGACGCTCCGCATCGTCAAAGTGTTCTGGGGGCTCTCCGCCTCCCTCGCATACAAACGGCACTTCCCCGCGATCGATTGGCTCGTCAGCTATTCGCTCTATGCGGACAAGATGAAGCCGTGGTATGACGAAAACGTCGGCAAGGGCTTTTTCAAATACCGCCAGTTCGTCATGACGACCCTTCAGGAGGAAGCCGCGCTCGACGAGATCGTCCGTCTCGTCGGCATGGACGCGCTCTCCTCGCGTGACCGTCTCGTCATGGAGACCGCAAAGATGATCCGCGAGGACTATCTGCATCAGAATGCCTTCCACGAGGTGGACACCTATACGTCCATGCACAAACAGCTTCTGATGCTCCTTCTCATCTACGAATTCTATACGCTTTCCGAAGAGGCGATCAAGAACTATGTCGCCCTCAACGATATTCTGAATTGCCCCTTCAAGGAAAAGATCGGAAGGGCAAAATACATCGAAGAGGGGAACCTCGGAGAGTTCGACGCGATCGTCGGCGAAATGAGCGCGCAGATCAAGGCGCTCGAAGAGGGAGGGAGCGAAGATGTATAAAGAATATAAGACGATCAAAGAGGTCGTCGGACCCTTGATGCTCGTCGAGGGCGTCGAAGGGGTGAAATATAACGAACTCGTCGATATCCTCTGCCAAAACGGGGAGACGCGGCGGGGAAAAGTGCTCGAAGTCAACCGCGATAAGGCGGTCGTCCAGCTCTTCGAAAACTCGCAGGGGCTGCAGATCGCAACGAGCAAAGCCCGCTTTTTGGGGCATGCGCAACAGCTTGCCGTTTCCCGCGATATGCTCGGCAGGGTCTTCGACGGCATGGGCAATCCCCGTGACGGCGGTGCTCCGGTCATTCCCGAAAAAATGCTCGATATCAACGGGGAGCCCATCAATCCTGCCGCCCGCGACTATCCCAACGAGTTCATCCAGACGGGCGTTTCCGCGATCGACGGATTGAATACGCTCGTCCGCGGGCAGAAACTTCCCGTGTTCTCGATGAGCGGACTTCCGCATGCGGAACTTGCCGCCCAGATCGCAAGGCAGGCAAAAGTGCGGGGGAGCGACAGCAAATTCGCCGTCGTATTCGCCGCGATCGGCATTACCTTCGAAGAAGCGCAGTACTTTGTCGAAGATTTCAAACGCACGGGAGCGATCGAGCGCACGGTGCTCTTCACAAATCTTGCGAACGATCCCGCCGTGGAGCGTATCGCCACGCCGCGTATCGCCCTCACCTGCGCCGAGTACCTCGCTTTTACTTGCGACATGCACGTCCTCGTCATTATGACGGACATCACAAACTATGCCGAAGCGCTCCGCGAAGTCTCTGCGGCGCGGCGCGAGATCCCCGGGCGGCGCGGATATCCCGGCTATCTCTATACCGACCTTGCCTCTCTATATGAGCGGGCGGGCAGGATCCGCGGCTCGAAGGGTTCCATCACGCAGATCCCCATTCTCACCATGCCCGAGGACGATAAGACGCACCCCATTCCAGACCTTACGGGATATATCACCGAGGGGCAGATCATCCTCTCGCGCGACCTCTATAAAAAGGGATTGAATCCTCCGATCGACGTGCTTCCCTCCCTCTCCCGTCTCAAAGATAAGGGAATCGGGAAGGGCAAGACGAGAGAGGATCATGCCGACACGATGAACCAGCTCTTTGCGGCGTACGCAAGGGGCAAGGAAAGCAAGGAACTTTCCGCGATCCTGGGGGAAGCGGCTCTTTCGGACGTCGATAAGCTCTATGCGAAATTTGCGGAAGAATTCGAGAAATCGTATGTAAATCAGGGCTTTGAGACAGACAGAACGATCGAAGAGACGCTCGACCTCGGCTGGAGCCTTCTGAAGATCCTTCCCAAGTCCGAACTCAAACGCATCCGTCAGGAATATATCGACAAGTACATGCAAGACTGATCTCATCTCGCTGCCCCGCTTCCGCGTCATCCTGAGGGAGCACAGCGACCGAAGGATCCCGAAGAACGAAGTCCGAACTCTTGCCTTCCCCTTGAGGGGAAGGTGGCACGGCTGTCCATGCCGTGACGGAAGGGGTGTCATACGATTTGGAAGGACACCCTCCCCCGCCCATAAAAATTACCGAATCACAATGGCAAGACTCAATGTAAATCCCACACGCATGGAGCTGAAGAAGCTCAAAGCGCGCCTCACAACCGCCGTCAGGGGACATAAGCTCCTCAAAGACAAGGCGGACGAGATGGTACGCCGCTTTACCGTGCTTCTGCGGCAGGATAAGGCTTTAAGGGACGAAGTGGAAGCAGGGCTCTCGGATACGATGAAGAGCGTCGCCGTCGCGGGCTCCCTCTCACCCGCCTATACGCAGGAGACGGCATTCTCCATGCCGACCGTCTCCGTGGAAGCTGTCTGCGAGACGGAGAGCATCATGGGTGTCGACGTGCCGCATGTGACGCTGTCCGAAGGGGAGCGTTCCACGCGCTTGCCGTATGCCTTTTCCGAGATCACGAGCGAAGCGGACGATTCGGTGCGGAAGGTCTCCGCGCTTCTTCCCACGCTCATACGCCTTGCAGAGGTCGAAAAAGCGGTGCGGCTCCTCGCGGACGAGATCGAGCGCAACAAGCGCCGCGTCAACGCCCTTGAATATGTGATGATCCCCCAGCTTGAAGAGACGATCAAGTACATTCGCGATAAGCTCGACGAGAACGAGCGCGCCGCGGTCGTGCGCCTCATGAAAGTCAAGGGAAATTCGGCATTTTAAGCTGTTCAAAAATCATAAGGAGATAGAAAAATGTTAAACGAAAAAATTGCGGCAATGCTCAACGAGCAGATCAACAAAGAACTTTACTCCGCCTATCTTTACCTCGATTTTGCAAACTACTATGCGGACGAGGGACTGGACGGATTCGCGCACTGGTACGAAGTGCAGGCGCAGGAAGAGCGCGACCATGCGTTCATGATCCGCAGATATCTCATCAATAACGGTCACCGCGTTGTCTTTGAAGCGGTCGCCAAGCCCGATAAGACCTTCCACTCTCATCTCGATCCGCTGCTTGCGGGCTACGAGCACGAACAGTATGTGACTTCGCTCATCACCGGCATTTATCACGAGGCGGCGGGGAAGAAGGATTACCGTACGATGCAGTTCCTCGACTGGTTCATCAAAGAACAGGGCGAAGAGGAGACGAACGCGGACGATATGGTGAAGAAGTACAAACTCTTCGGCAGCGATGCAAAGGGGCTCTACGCACTCAACAGTGAACTTGCGGCAAGAGTCTATACTCCCTCCGCAACGGGACCTGCAATGTAATTTTGCGGTTTTGTAAAAGTCATTTGCACGGATCTGCGGCAATCGGTTGACTTTGCGGCGCGAATGTGATATGATAAAACTATTGAAGAAGCATTCTCTATCGGAATGCGGGAGGAATCTATGCGAAAAGTAATCTCTAAACGGAAAAGTCTCGCCGTTACGGCACTTCTTCTCACGTTGACGCTCCTGCTCTGCGTTGTTCTTGCAATCCGCGCGGGGGCGGTACAGACCGCCGTTGCGGCGTCCGACGCCGATGTATGCGAAACGGCAGTCAGCGGTGCGGAAAGCAAAGCGGAACTTCTCAGCGCAGCGCCTGCGGATGCAGCCCCTGCGGCAAACGATCCCGCGGAAGAGGAGGGAAAAGCGGGTTATTCCGTGCTCTATTTCCTCTTTGACGGCGTTACGGCAACTTCACTCATCGGTCTCCATACCACCGAGGGGTGGGAAATGGCGCTATGGATGAGCCTTGTCTTCTGGATCATGGCTGTCGGAGCCTCTATCATTCTCGTGCTCCTTGCAAAAGTATTCAGCGGAGGGGAAGAGGAAGGCGAGCTTCCCTATAATAAGATGGCCATTCTCGGGTTTGTCTTTTCGCTGTTTATGCCGATCGCGGGCGTCGTCCTTTCGTTCATCGGCAAGCGCCGCGAAGGGAAAACGCACGAGGGCGGTAAGATCTTCTCGATCGGCGGTCTCATCATCGGCGGGATCTTTGTCTTGATTACCATCATCGTTGCGATCGTTCATGCGGCTTCGCCGTTTCTTCCGTTCTGAGATGTGAACTTTCAGGACCCGCCTTGTGCGGGTCTTTCTCATATGGAATATCAGCGGCGCTTCAAACGCCAATTCGGCATATCGTTGAGGAACTATGAACAGAGAACAATTTTCGGAAGAAATGGCAAAGGGGACATACATTGCGGCGGGCTCGGAAACGCATCTCTTTATGCATGAGATGTCGCAGAGGGCGCTTGCGCTTACGGCGGAGATCAACGGAAAATACCATCCGCCCGAGGAGCTCAGAAAACTCTTCTTTGAGCTCATCGGGAGAGAGGTTGACGATACCTTCGGGCTCTTTCCTCCCTTTTCAACCGATTACGGGATGAATATCACGCTCGGCAAGCGGGTCTTTATCAATTCGGGCTGTTGCTTTCAGGATCAGGGCAGGATTGTGATCGGCGATGACTGCCTCATCGGTCAGCAAGTGGTGATCGCAACCTTAAACCATGACTTGGATCCCGAAAAGCGCGGCAGTATGCTCCCCGCACCCGTAAAGATCGGAAACAAGGTCTGGATCGGTGCGCACGCCACCATTTTGCCCGGGGTTACGATCGGAGACGGCGCTGTGATCGGCGCAGGTGCGGTCGTCACGAAGGACGTCCCCGCCCATACCGTCGCCGTCGGCGTTCCCGCAAAAATTGTCAAAGAAATCTGAGGTGAGGATATATGAAAGTTTTATTATTCAACGGAAGTCCGCGCAAGTTGGGCTGTACTTTTACGGCGCTTTCGGAGATCGCAAGCGTCCTGAATGAAGAGGGGATCGAAACGGAGATCTTACAGATCGGAAACAAGCCCATACAGGATTGCATCGCTTGCGGCGGCTGTGAAGAGACGGGGAAATGCGTCTTTTCGGACGATCCCGCCAATGAATGGATCGAAAAGGCGAAGTCCGCAGACGGATTTGTATTCGGCACGCCCGTCTACTACGCGCATCCGTCGGGGCGGATCCTCTCGGTGATGGACAGAATGTTCTACGCGGGCAGGGAAAACTTTGCACATAAGCCCGCCGCCGTCATCGCCTCCGCAAGAAGGGCGGGAACAACTGCCAGCCTCGATGCGATCGGGAAATATCTCGGGATCTCCGAGATGCCCGTCGTCTCTTCCACCTATTGGAACATGGTGCACGGCAGGGCGCCCGAGGACGTTAAGAAGGATCTCGAAGGCATGCAGACGATGCGGAACATCGGCAAAAACATGGCTTGGATGTTGAAATGTATCGAAGCGGGGAAGCGTGAGGGGATCGCGGCGCCCCGGACGGAGCATTCCGTTCGGACGAATTTTATCAGATAAGGAGAGAGATCATGGAAGAATTGAATTTGGCGAAAGAGTGGGACAAAGTATTTCCCAAGAGCGAACAGGTGGATCACGAAAAGGCGAC
>CANPYD010000072.1 GCA_947587775.1 uncultured Clostridia bacterium | reverse complement strand
GATATAACAAGCCCCTCCTAAGGGCTAATTATGGGTTCGATTCCCGTCGGGAGTACCAATACCCGCCCGAGCCTTGCGGCTCGGGCGGATATTGATTTTTCTCCCCCGGCGGAAAATCCGATTATTTCATTTGCAAATTAACACTCTATTAACACAACCCGTGCTATAATAGAGATAATGCGGGAGGAAACTCATGATAAAGATCCTTGTAGTGGAAGATGACGAATCGATGAATATGTCGGTCTGCAAGCACCTGACGGTTCACGGCTATTTGGCAAAAGGCTGCCTTGACGCCTTGAGCGCGATCGATCTCATGACGGCGGAACACTTCGACCTCATTCTTTCGGACATTATGATGCCGAAAATGGACGGGTTTGAGTTTGCCCGAAATGTCCGTGAAATGGATCGGAATATTCCCATCCTCTTTATGACCGCCCGCGACGATTTTCCTTCGAAGGAAAAAGGATTTAAGATCGGGATAGACGATTATCTTGTCAAGCCCATCGACCTCGAAGAGCTCATTCTGCGCATCTCCGCACTTCTCAGGCGGGCGCAGATTGCGGCGAACAAGAAACTCTCTGTCGGGAATCTGACGCTTGATGAGGACGCGATCACGGCGGAAGTTGACGGCGCGCCCGTCGTTCTGACGTTGCGGGAATTTCAGATCCTTTATAAACTTCTCTCCTATCCAAACAAGACATTCACGCGCGGACAGCTTTTGGACGAGTTCAGCGGATTTGAGAGCGAGAGCGGGCTGCGCTCGGTGGACGTCCATATGACGAACCTGCGGCAAAAATTGGAAAAATGTACGGGATTCAGGATCATCACTGTCCGCGGGCTCGGCTATAAGGCGGTGATCTCATGAAAAACAGGATCGACAAACGCATTACGGTAAAGCACACACAGTTCAAGTTCTATTGCGTCCTGTTCCTCGTGATATTTGCCGTTTCGGGCGCATTCAGTGCGATCTTCTATACGATCCCCCGCGAAAGATTGACTGATACGGTCTACATGGTTCTCGCGCTTGCGACGTTCATTGCCATTGTCTGCGGGATCCTGGTCGCCCTGACGGCTTTTATCTATAAAAAGACAGTCCTGAAACCCCTTGAAATTCTTTCCGAGGCGGCAAAAAAAGTTGCGGAAGGAGATTTTTCCGTAAAAATACCGCCCCACAGAAAAGACGGGAAGAAGGACGAATTTGAAGTCTTGTTTGATGATTTCAATACAATGGTTTCCGAGCTTGCAAGCACGGAGATCCTGAAAAAAGACTTCATCTCCAACGTTTCCCATGAACTGAAGACCCCGCTTTCCGCCATTCAGAACTTATCGGCGATCCTGCAAAGCGACGGTCTGGACGAAGCGGAGCGCAAAGAATATGCGGCAAAGATCAACGGGGCGACGAAGCGGCTCTCCGCGCTCGTCATGAACATCTTGCAGCTCTCCCGTCTGGAAAATCAAAAGATCAACGTAAACCGGAAGGAATATGATTTGAGCGAGCAGCTATGCCGGTGCACGGTCGGCTTTGAGCAGGTGTGGGAATCCAAAAACATCGGGATCGAAACCGACCTTCCCGAAGAACTCCCGGTCTGTCTGGACGAGGGGCTGATGGAGATCGTCTGGAACAATCTTCTTTCCAACGCTTTGAAGTTTACGCCCAATGGCGGTACAGTCGAAATCTCTGCACGGGAAGAAGGCGATCAGGTCGTTGTAACCGTGGAAGATAACGGCTGCGGAATGAGCGAACATGACTTAAAACACATTTTCGACAAGTTCTATCAGGCCGACGCCTCTCACGCCACCCAAGGGAACGGCTTGGGGCTCGCACTCGTCAAGGAGATCATGAATCTGGTCAAAGGAGAAGTGACGGCGGAAAGTTCGATGGGCGTCGGATCGAAGTTTACTGTCCGTCTCCCCATCAAAGTTTTACGGAGCAAATGATGAAGATCTGTATTTTTTACTTTTCGGGAACGGGCAATACGAAAAAAATCGTCGACTTGTTTTCCGAACAATTTTCCCTTGAAAACTGCAATGTCGTATTAAAACAAATCGAGACCTGTTTCAGCGGGACAGACGACTTTGATCTGGATCAATTCGACAAGATCGGCATTGCCTACCCGATCCACGCTTTTAACGCGCCCTCCATTGTGTTGGATCTTGCGCGCAAACTGCCCGCGCTCAGAGAGCAAAAGGATCTCTTTTTCATAAAGACATCCGGGGAACCGCTTGCCCTGAACAATATTTCATCCCTGAAATTAAAATCGATCCTGAAAAAGAAAAAATTGCTTCTTACAAACGAATATCACTACTGCATGCCCTATAATATCATATTCAGGCATGCCGAAAGTACCGCTTATAAAATGTACGAGTACGCGAAGAAGGTGATCCCCTATGATGCGCGGGAGATTCTGACGGGTGTGCCCGCCAAACTGCCGAAGGTATTTTGCGGCAGATTTTTGGCCTGGATCTTCAGGATCGAACATTGGGGCGGCAGATGGAACGGAAAAAGATACAAGGTCAACGAAGCGTGCGTTCATTGTCTGAAGTGCGTCGGGGCCTGTCCCGTGCACAATATCACCTTCGACGGAGAAAAGTTTCATTTCGGGAAGGAATGCCTGATGTGTATGCGATGCTCTTTCCATTGCCCGAAAAACGCTGTTCAGATAGGACTTTTCAATAAATGGAAAGTCAACGGCGCATACGCGTTCCAAGAGAGCGACGATCAGGAGTCGCATCCCAAATACTGCAGAAAAGCATATAAGAAGTACTTTGAGAGGATCGACGCCAAAATTGCAAAAAAGAACTGTCTGCCGTCCGGGCAGAAGGAAGAAATAACATAAAAACAATCTTCCCTTAACACTCGCTTCATCAAGCGGGTGTATCATTTCCACAGAAATACCTCGGAGGAAGTTTTATGAATGGTACATTAAAGATTGCGGTCACGGGTGCAACCGGAAACATGGGCATGGAAGTGATGCATGCGCTTACGGGATCCGGGATCGTCGGAAAATTCAGAGTTCTCATCTATGACGATAAGAGACAGAAGCCCTTTCTGAAAGAGTATTCGCGTTTGATTAAAGACGGCATTGTGGAAACGGTCTACGGCTCTCTTGCAGACAAAACCATCTGTAAGCATCTGGTCGGCGGGGTGGATTATGTGATCAACCTTGCGTCCGCGATCCCTCCCCTCTCGGACAAGGATCCGAATGCCGCGATCGAATGCAATGAGAAAGGCGTCAACGCGCTTGTCGATGCGATCGAGGTCTTGCCGAAAGAACAGCAGCCCAAGCTGATCCATATCAGTACGGTCGCCCTTTACGGAAGCCGAAACGAGAAACATCCCTTCGCGAGGGTCGGCGATCCCCTTCTCGTCAGTCCCTTTGACGTTTACGCCGCCACAAAACTGCGCGGAGAGTTCCGCGTTCTGGAGTCTTCGATAGAAAAATGGGTAGTCCTTCGCCAGACCGCAATGCTGCACAAAAATATGCTTTCGGACAATATGGGCGACGGGCTCATGTTCCATACCCCGTTCAACGCGCCGCTCGAATGGGTAACAGCCGCAGACAGCGGGCGGCTCATCGAAAAAATCATTGAGAAGGACAGCCTTTCGGAAGTCCAAGGATTCTGGAAAAAAGTCTTTAATATCGGCGCGCCTGCACAAAACCGTATCACGGGCTATGAAACGCTCGATCACGGCTTCAAGATCATCGGCGGAACGGCGAAACAGTTCTTTTCGCCGAAAGACAATGCGACGCGGAATTTCCACGGCGTTTGGTTCTCGGACGGGCAGGAGCTTGAAAAGCTCTTCGGCTATCAGTCACAGACCGAACAAGAATATTGGGATGAAATTATCTCGTCGCACAAGCTCTATCGGCTCGGGAAACTTCTGCCGAAATCCCTTATCCGCGCCTGCACGGTCAGCCGTCTGAAGGGCGACCGGAATGCTCCCGCATATTGGGCAAAGCATGGAGACGATGCAAAGCTCTTTGCTTACTACGGCGGGCGGGAACGGTACGAGACCCTTCCGGAAAAATGGAACGGCGTCCATATCCCGGACAGAGCCGACTATGCGCAGGACGGCTATCACACCGTCCAAAAGGCGGACAGCGAGATCACCATCGACGACTTGCGGGAATACGCAAAATCGCACGGCGGAAAGCTTTTGTCGAACATTTTCAAGACGGGCGATCTGTATGCCAAATTGACGTGGCGCACGCAGGACGGAGAACTGTTCACCGCAACCGCCTATTCGGTGCTCCGCGCAGGGCATTGGTATAGTCCCATCTATGAAAAATTTGAATGGGACTTTGACAGGCTCGCCAAAAAAGATAGTGTATTCGCGCAGTACTGGTACGACTCCCACGACGCCGACGAAAGTATGCATTATTCCTTCGACGAACAGTTCACCGCCCATGCGATACCCGCATCCCATACGTGAGGGCAGAGCGACGGAAAATGCTCCGGGCAGGACGGCATAAACTGTTGACAAAACCACAAAAATATGCTAAAGCTACTGTGCAGCGGGAAGAGCTTTACCGTTCGCTCGGGCATATCTCGGAAAATCTGACGATGATTTGCGCAGATCGCGCTCCGAAAAACACGAAGAGAGCCAAAAAGATATGATAAAACTTTTGATCGACAGCGCCTCCGACATCGAAGAGACAGAGGCACAAAAACTGGGGATTACACTGATCCCGATAGAAATACGGTTCGGCGAGGAAGCCTACTTCGACGGCGTAAACCTTTCACATCAACAGTTTTTCGAAAAACTCATCGAGAGCAGCGACTTCCCGAAAACAAGCCAGATCAATGAGTACAGATGGAGCGAGGCATTCGATAAATTGACCGCAAACGGCGATCAAGTGATCGCTATCACGATCTCATCGAGACTTTCGGGAACCTTTTCCTGTGCCAAGAACGCCGCCAAACGGTATCCCGGACAGGTTTTCGTCATAGACAGTTTGAACGCCGCAACGGGCGAACGACTCCTTTGCGATTATGCGCTCCGCTTGATTGCGGAAAATTCCGATGCGGCGTCCATTGTGAATGAACTGAACGAGAAGAAACAGAAAATTCAGGTAATCGCCGTCGTCGATACACTCAAATATTTGAGAAAAGGCGGAAGGATCTCCGGCGTTGCCGCACTTGCGGGAGAGATGCTCTCCCTGAAGCCTGTCGTTTCGGTCATTGACGGAGAAGTGAAACTCGTGGGAAAGGCGATCGGCAGCAAGCGAAGCAACAATTTATTGGTACAGCTCGTGCAAAAATGCGGCGGGATCGATTTTTCCATGCCCTACGGGTTGATGTATTCGGGACTCTCTGACGAATACCTCAAAAAATATTTGCGGGATAGCGAAACCCTATGGAAAGACCACATTGATGATCCCGACAAGATCCCCGTCTATTTGATCGGCAGTACGATCGGTTCCCATATCGGGCCAAACGCCATCGGCGTTGCATTTTATAAAAATTAGGAAAATGTCCGCCCGCGCATGATGAAGTGAACCCCAAAAGTTGGACAAAAATTTAATTAGATGAATTGTGAATGAGTTCGGTATTGCACCGGGCTCATT